>JBILBB010000146.1:0-3012 GCA_044353955.1 Candidatus Planktophila sp.
TCAAGTTGCAATTGTTCTCGATGGACTCGTTGTTTCTGCACCGGTAATCAATGAAGCGATTCCTTCAGGAAATGCTCAAATCACTGGTTCATTTACCCAAGTTGAAGCTGCAGATCTTGCAAATGTTCTTAAGTACGGCGCACTGCCACTTGCCTTCGATCGTGGCGAGATTCAACAAGTCTCTCCAACCCTTGGCTCGGATCAACTCAATGCAGGGCTACTTGCAGGAGTTCTTGGTCTCGGCCTCGTAATCCTCTTCTCAATGGTTTACTACAGAGCACTCGGAATCGTGAGCGTTACTTCGCTCTTGGCAGCCAGCGCCCTGACATACCTTCTCTTCTTGGTACTCGGTGAAACTATTGGATTCACTCTGACATTAGCTGGTATCGCTGGCGCCATTGTCGCTATCGGTGTTACTGCCGACTCGTTTATTGTCTACTTTGAACGTGTTCGAGATGAAGCTCGCGAAGGAAGATCCTTACGTACAGCAGTCGAGACTGGATGGGCCAGAGCACGTCACACGATTATCGTGGCGGATATGATCTCTCTTCTAGCTGCAGTTCTTCTCTACTTCTTCGCTGTCGGTAACGTACGAGGCTTTGCCTTCACACTCGGTCTCACAACAATCGTCGACTTGATTATCGTATTCATGTTCACTAAGCCACTTCTTACCGTAATCGCACGTTGGAAATTCTTTGCATCGGGTCATCCGCTCTCAGGATTCTCAGATAAGAGCGTTGGTATGAAGCAAGTTCAACAGACAACTGTGGAGGCATAAGACAATGGCTAAATTCTCTGGTCTCGGTGGTCGCCTGTATTCAGGTGAGACATCTTTCAATATCGTTGAAAACCGTAAGCGCTGGTATTCAATCTCAGCTGTCTTCCTCCTCATCTCCTTAGGCGCTCTCATAGTTCAAGGTCTCCACCTTGGGCTCGAGTTCAAGGGTGGAGCTTCCTTTACCCTCAATAAGCCAAATGTCTCAATTGAACAGGCACGTGCCTCAGTCGAGAATATTGAGATTCCAGGCGAGATCATCGTCCAGAAGATCGGCGATACAAAGGTTCGAATTCAAACTGGAGCCCTGACTTCAGCAGAGTCAACTGCAATCGAAACAGCTCTCACGACAACTTTCGATGTAACACCAGAGTCAATTGATACTCAACTCGTCGGCCCTTCTTGGGGTAAAGAAATCACCAAGAAAGCTCTCTACGGTCTTGTTGCATTTTTACTTGCCGTGATGCTCTTCCTAACAATGACATTTGAACCGAAGATGGCGATTGCAGCAATTGTTGCCGTTGTCCATGACGTCTTTATCACCGTCGGAATTTATGCGCTCGTCGGTTTTGATGTCACCCCAGCAACGATTATTGGATTCCTAACAATCTTGGGATATTCGCTCTACGACACAGTTGTGGTCTTCGATAAGGTCCGCGAAAATACGAAATCTGTAACTGCGACAAGTAAGCAGACTTACTCTCAGGCTGCCAACCATGCGGTAAATCAGACAATCGTTCGTTCTGCCAATACTTCGATCATCGCCTTGCTACCAGTGGGATCGATTCTCTTTGTCGGAGCCGGTCTTCTTGGAGCTGGAACACTTAAGGATCTCTCACTAGCGCTCTTCATCGGTCTAGCAGTCGGTACTTACTCTTCAATCTTTATCGCACCACCATTTCTTGCACAGCTTCGCGAGAAAGAGCCTGCGATGCAAGCTCTCGCAAAGCGTGTTGCAGCACGTGGGGGAGCAGCTCCGGTTGTAGAAGTTAAGGCAGTACGTCCAAGTACTGGCACGGGCCCTCGTAACCAACCAAAGCGTAAGGGTCGCAAATAACCTAAAGCTTTATGGATACAGAGACCTTATTAGCGCCGCTTATTGACGCTCTTAAGGAGCAGCATCCGACTTCTAATGAAGCTGAAGTGCGTCGCGCCTTTGATATCGCAGTTAAAGCGCACGATGGGCAGCTCCGTAAATCTGGTGAAGAGTACATAACTCATCCAGTTGCGGTCTCATTGATCCTTGCTCAGCTGGGACTTAACGAGACAACGATTATTGCCTCCCTGCTCCACGACACTGTTGAAGATACTCCTTACTCTCTCGAGCAACTCCGAACTGATTTCGGCGATGAGATTTCTAGCCTCGTGGATGGGGTTACGAAGTTAGATAAATTGACCTACGGCCCAACTGCTGAAGCAGAGACTGTCCGCAAGATGGTTATTGCAATGTCGCGAGATATTCGTGTACTAGTAATTAAATTAGCCGATCGCCTACATAATGCTCGCACGTGGGGATTTGTTTCGAGTGAGAGTGCTGCAAGAAAGGCGCGAGAGACTCTCGATATCTACGCACCGCTTGCTCATCG
Organism: Candidatus Planktophila sp.; assembly: GCA_044353955.1. GTDB lineage: Bacteria > Actinomycetota > Actinomycetes > Nanopelagicales > Nanopelagicaceae > Planktophila. The sequence goes on from JBILBB010000146.1 coordinate 2,362, forward strand.
CCTCGGAATGAATGCGCTGAAATGGGAGCTTGAAGATCTCTCATTTGCAGTCCTTGAACCAAAGATGTTCGAGGAGATCTCCAGACTTGTCGCCGAACGATCTCCCTCTCGCGACGCTTTGACCGCAGAGGTTATTGCGACCGTGGAATCAGACCTCTCAGCAGATTCCATTAACGCGACCGTTACGGGGCGAAAGAAACATTTCTTTAGCGTCTATCAGAAGATGGTTGTACGAGGTCGTGAATTTAATGACATCTACGATCTTGTGGGCATCCGAGTTTTGGTCAATGATGTGAAAGATTGTTACGCAGTTCTTGGTTCGATTCACGCTCGCTGGAGCCCAGTTCCTGGGAGATTTAAAGATTACATTGCAATGCCTAAATTTAATCTTTATCAATCGCTTCACACGACGGTCATTGGTCCTACAGGCAAGGCGATTGAGATTCAGATAAGAACCTATGAGATGCATTCACGTGCAGAGTTCGGTATTGCGGCACACTGGAAATACAAACAAGGGGGAGACCCTGAAGGCAATTCACCTGAAATGATGTGGTTGCGCCAACTTCATGAATGGCAGAAGGAGACCGAAGATCCTTCTGAATTCCTTGAAGCACTTCGTTTTGATTTAGGAAGCCCGGAAGTCTTCGTCTT
>JBILBB010000022.1:0-11160 GCA_044353955.1 Candidatus Planktophila sp.
AATCAAATGACTCATCAAAGTCATCTGATTCGTAACGTTTCAGAATATTCATATCAGCTTTCCGACATCCTTCTCACGATGTGCGTAAACACGTATAGAAGCCTGCTCGATTGAGGGGCTTCTATACGTGTTTTTACACAATCGTTAATTGGGTATAGGCGTTATTTCTGGATTACTGGCTCTGGAGTGTGATCTTGTAGACCGCACCTGAGGTTGATGATGGAGTTCCGAAGCCAAGTGTGATTGCTCCAGATGTGCTGTTTCCAGTAACTCCTGAGAGGGTCACGCCGGCAGTTCCAGCAGATGAAGATGCACCAGTGATTGCAAAAGTTGCAGATGTAATCGCTGTTGAACTGTTTGTAGCAAGCTGTAGTGGCGTTGCACTTGCATCATCGTATGCATTCAAAGTAAACACCTTGTTTAGGCAAGAAGTACCTGATGCAGGAGCATTGATTCCAGATAGTGCAATTGTGCTCAGGTAGAAGGTTCCTCCACCAGATGAGTTCACAAAACGCACTGAAGGCGTAACAGTGATGCCATCGCTATCGCATGCAGAGGTAACAGATACACCCTGACCGAATTCGATAGCTCCACCGCTGTTAAGTGATAGGTTCGCAGCGAGAGTTGAACCGAGCACAGCGATAGCTGCAACAGTTGCAAGCCCGGCAAGCGACTTTAGATTGTTATTCTTCTTACGACGCGGAGTTGCCGCGTTATCAAATTTTAGGATTTCCATTCCTATTTTCCCCTTTAATTAACGTTGTTCCACGCTAGGTACTACACCTTTACTTCGCCGTAGACTCGAAGCTTGGGTAAAACCTTCACTTCTTTCGAAGTGAAGGTAATTCTCTTTATGGCGCCGGCGATGCCGATGCTGTCGGTGTTGGTGTCGGCGAAGCAGCAGGGGCTGCTTGCGCGCTTGGGTTATCAATTGTTTCAACCGTTGTACGGAAGACGCTCTGACCATCGATATTGACGATCGAAGCAGTTGGATCGATAAAGAATGTGACATCTGCATTGAGCGCAGATAGCGTGCTGCCGTCATAGACAGAGGTTCCAGATACTGAGACTGCAACGGTGGATGCGAGCGCTCCGGAGATTGGAGTTCCGGTTCCCGTTAAATATGAGAGAAGTAGCGCTGTTGAATTGCTGACGTTCTGTTGCGGAACTGGATTAGGAAGTGAGATCTGCATGACCTTCGCCTCTGGGACTGGGCCGATTCCAATCTCCTTTGAGCTTCCATCGATTAAACGCACGCGCAATTTCTTTCCTGCACATGCTTGAAGATCTAAATTAGAGACGGTAACTGTGCGAACGCGGAAGAATCCTGCAGATGGATCGTTCTCAACTGGATTGGGTTTCCACTCTTCGCCCATTGCGATGTAAATCTTTGAATCGCATGCGATCGCTTGCTGTGAACCCTGACCAAATTCAAGGGCGCCGTTACCGACAGTTACGCTCGCTGCAAATGTTGACAGTAAGAATGGAACAATAGCTGCGATAGTTACACCAGTTAAAATTTTTGATTTGTACTTCTTGCCGCCACCGAAGCCAGAGTTGACGGGACCGCTCAGCGGTGAATGTAACGTCACTAGCGAATCCCTTCTCAATCCCTAGCTTGCTTGGCTGATCCTAAGGGGGTGACCCATAGGGGTAATACGCTCAATCCTAGACTGGAATAAGAGTCTAGGCAAAGAAGCGCTACTTGAGTTTGCCGCCACCCTTAACGGTTGATTGCTCTAAACCAAGGGGGCGAAAGGCGGTGGCTGCGCTCGATTTTGCCGCTGAACAGAAGGTTGGGTCAACAACTGGCGCTGTGACTGCCACAAATCTCATTGTCAAGGCCTTGTTAGCGAGTCCCCCATTTGCCGAGCTAACCAAGAGCCCGGTGTAAGAGTTGATGAGATTTACGACCCGAGCAGTGGTTGATGAAATCAGCAAGAACCCGCTCTGGTCTCCCATGACCAAATCTTTGCCTTCATCAGAATTCTGCGATGACTGTTTATTGCGAGTGTCGAAGGTAATGCCGGCACCCGAAATACATGCCATTGTAAATTGCGCACCATCGGCTGCGGCAAAAATATGTGGAAGGAAGTAACTACGTGCGCGTGGATCGACTGCAACAGAGTTAGGAATTCGCAGAACGTACTTTGGTTGAATCTCAAGAGGTGCAGGCGGCTCATCCTTAACGGTTACTGATTCACCCGATTCTGCAAGAGGGGTTGGTGAGGTTGAGGCGATTGCTGGGCGAGTGATTTGCGCTTCAGGTGTTGGCGAAGCAGAAGGTGTTGGAGTTGCTTCGACTTCTGTTGGGCTCGGAGTTGGTGCAGGTGCAGGCTGCGCAGGTTGCTGCACAACCTCTGGTGATGAACTAAGTTCATCTGCGATTGTCGGTGCGATTGTGGAAACTACAACTGCAAAGAGCGCTAGCGAACCTAACCGTGCAGCTAAGCGAACGAATTTATTCTCAGAGTTGAAGAAGTCCGAGATGCGGGCCTTTAGCCTCTCGATAAATTCTTCAAATGACATAAGAGAAATATACCCAGTTCTTAACGGTTATCCATCTTTGCCTGGTACATAGACCAAGCCCAGCTCAGCGAATCTGCCCTGGAGTTCGTTAAACAAATCTGCATCTCCAGCCTTGTTGGCGTACTCAATGCCCATTCGTAGAACTTCGGTGCGGTACGGAGCGATCTCGAGAAGTTGTGAGATCTGGAATTCAAGTGCTTCCATATTTCCTGTGCCTTGATAGATCTGAGCCAGGATTATTCGAGCACTGACACAACGAGGATTGGCATCTAACTGTTCCCGAGCAAGGCGCGCAATCGTATTTATATCTTCATTCCCAAGTATGTGGAATTTGCCCTCGAAGTACATAAAGCAGGGGATAAATGGGTTGAACCTGTAATCGCTGGAAGCTTTTTGATTAACTGCATACTTCTCGAAAGCTGTTGAGTATCTCCACTGCGCAACCGAGAAGTTAACGAGAATAAAGAGGGATGTAACAGTCAAGATTGCGACTGGAATCTTTATAGAGCGAATACGTGGAGATTGCTGCAGATAACTCTGACCAATCACCCAACCACCTAAAGCCCAGAAGAGATACTTGGCTGGAATCGCCATAGGGCTAATAAATGAGTTGGTGAGGTAAACAAAGAAGTAGAGGCCGATTGCAAAGAGATACTTGCGCTGCCCTGGATTCTTATCCCACTGGATCAGAAGTGAGCGAATTACAAGAGCGAGAAGAAAGAGAAGCGCCAATGTGCCGAGGATTCCGAGAGTTGCCAATGTCTGCACAGCGGCTGCATGCGTATCGTTGCTAATAATCTTCTCATATGCCTTTGCATCTGAGAGCGTTCTGCTTGCCTCGTAGTGGTTTCCATATTGGTCTGGACCTACACCAAGTAAAGGACTGCTAAAGAATTGACGCATACCTGCAAGCCAAAAGTTTGCACGGATCTTTACTTGGATGTCATTTCCAAGAACTGGAATCCAGCTTCCAAGGAAAGGTACTAGGAAGATAAATTCTGCCCAGATAACTACAGCAAGTACTCCCAGATAGGTTCTTACATTGAGGTTCCAATCTTTCCGAGGAATGAAACGTCGTAGAAGATAGATTGCGATGCCCAGCACAGTAAATGCAATATCAACATAAGCCTGCAGAGGCGTTGCAAGCACCAGTGCATAGAAGGAGATAAGAATTGCGATAGCCAAGAGAACTCGTCGTCGACGAGAAGCACCGATTGAAAGAAAGAAGAAGAGCGGCATCGATACACCGACGTAGGCTGCAAAGAAGTCTTGGTTTCCAAAAGTTGAATGAACTCCGTGATCTCCAGGCAGTTCAACGATTGAGAAGTGCTGCAATATTGCTACAACTACAACGAGAAATACTGAGAATATGTAAAGGGGTATGAGTCTCTTTAAATCCTCAAAACTAAGTCTTGAGTGAAAAATTCCTACAACCGCTAAAGCAAAGAGTGTTGCGACTCCCGCATAGCGCCCGGTATCGCCTGTGAAAGATGTGACAATGTTTCCGCTTAGCAAGGCTGAGGCAATGGCAAGTGAAATGAGGGCATATAAAGCGAGCTGGATTAGACGATCTGCATAGAGCGAACGGTGGCGAAAGAGAAGAAAAGCGCCAAAGATCGTTGAAACGATGAGAACGGTAATGAATTGAGGAGCGGCATTCTTATCAAAGATATGAGGAAAAATTGCAACTGGTGTGTGAACCAGGGAAATCACTGCAAATATTGCACCAAGAAGAAGAATCTTTTTATTGGCAAGGAGCATGGAAATCGGAGTTAGTTCTCTAGCTCTTTGATGAGGTTGAAATCTCCCCCACCGAGCTGACCTTGATCACGGTACATCTCAAGTTTCTGACGAGTATCTGCGATATCAAGGTTCCGCATAGTCAGTTGTCCGATGCGATCTGTTGGACCAAATGCTGCATCTTCAGTGCGCTCCATCGATAACTTATCTGGGTGGTAGCTAAGCCCAGGACCAGTTGTATTAATCACCGAGTAATCATCGCCACGACGAAGTCGAAGTGTGACTTCACCAGTAATTGCAGATGCAACCCACCGAGTCAGTGATTCGCGAAGCATCAGGCTTTGAGGATCCAACCAGCGACCTTCGTAGAGAAGTCGACCTAATCTGCGGCCCTCAGCGTGATAGTTAGCAATGGTGTCTTCATTATGAATTGCAGAGAGCAAACGTTCGTATGCGATGAAGAGCAGCGCCATTCCTGGAGCTTCGTAGATACCACGAGATTTTGCTTCAATAATTCTATTTTCAATCTGGTCAGCCATTCCAAGGCCGTGACGGCCACCAATTTTGTTCGCTTCATTCATTAGTGCTACAACATCGGTAAATTCTTTTCCATTAATGGCTACTGGTCGACCTTGGACATATTGAATCTTTACATCTTCAGATTGGATTGAGACGCTTGCATCCCAGAATTTAACTCCCATAATTGGGGTAACAATTTCGATAGATGCATCGAGGTTCTCTAAATCTTTAGCCTCGTGCGTTGCCCCTAAGATATTTGCATCTGTTGAATATGCCTTCTCGACGCTGTCGCGGTATGGAAGCTTATTTGCAACCAACCATTCAGACATCTCCTTACGTCCACCGAGTTCGCGAACAAAATCTGCATCGAGCCAAGGCTTATAGATTCTCAAGTTTGGATTTGCCAGAAGGCCATAACGATAGAAGCGCTCAATGTCATTACCTTTATAGGTAGAGCCATCTCCCCAAATTTCAACTTTGTCATGGAGCATCGCTCGAACCAAGAGCGTTCCAGTTACTGCGCGACCCAGTGGAGTTGTATTGAAGTACTGCTTGCCACCACCACGGATATGGAAAGCTCCACATGCAATTGCAGCTAAGCCTTCTTCTACAAGCGGAACTTTGCAATCAACGAGTCGTGAAATCTCTGCGCCATACTCTTTTGCGCGACTTGGTACTGAATCGATATCTGGTTCATCATGTTGACCGAGATCTGCTGTGTAGGTACATGGCACTGCACCTTTAGCGCGCATCCAGGCAACTGCAACAGATGTATCGAGCCCACCAGAGAAGGCGATTCCAACTTTTTCACCTACTGGAAGGGATGCAAGTACCTTTGACATGTTGCGAAGTCTAACGGTTGAGTAGTGATGCTAGAGCAGGTTTAACTTTCCAGAGCGCGAGCATCTCCTCATATTTTGCCTCTTCAGATGGCTCTGGAGAGGCGCCAGTCTTTACCGCTCGAATCATGAGATTTCTAGGGGTGTGCTCTCCCCCAATAAATTCAATCGCTTCAACTCTGTAGCCCTTGAGCTTCATAATCTGCATACGTAGTGCATCGGTGAGTAAGTCACCAAGTCGCTCTTTCATAATTCCATTACGTGTAAGAAGTGACCACGGTTCTGGAATCTCATGCATCTGTGCCTGGATATCGTGATGGCAACAAGGGGCCAACAGCGCCAGCTTTGCACCTTTGTTGAGAGTCCACGCAATTGCATCATCAGTGGCTGTGTCGCAAGCATGCAAAGCAATTGCCACATCAGCGCTCTGGAGTTTTGTATCACTGATCTCTTCAGCGCGAAACTCGATAGTCGATGAGATGCCAAGATCTTTAGCTATCTGATTGTTTCGATCCCTGGCCTCTGTCCGGATATCAATACCAACAACTTTGACGGGAATTCCTTGTGCTCGTAGATATTGATGCGCTGCAAAGGTGAGATATGCATGACCACAACCTAAGTCAACGATTGTTAGGGGTTCTGACTCTGTGGGCGTATGGATCTGCCCAGCGCTGATTGCTGCTGTCAGAGTCGGCGTTAAGAGGCGTAGAAATTCTTCAACCTGCTTGTACTTATCTGACTTACTTGGCTTGATATTCCCCTTTGCATCCGAGATGCCCACGGCGATAAGGAATGGGTCTGAAGAATCTAAGAGACGAGACTTGCTTCTATCGTGGCTCAACACTTGCTCTCTGGCGCCAGATTCACGGTGTAGCAACGGTTCGCCCTTCTTTGTAATGCGAAGGCTGAGCGCTTCAGTTGTTGTTTCCAGAAGAATGTTTGCATAGCCAGCGGTAATGAGTTCAGAGAAGGGCGCCTGGGCTACAGGATAATTCTTCGTAGTCATCTGTCTGCCGTCGCTATGGCTAACCTGGATCACAAGTGAACCTTTAATCTCAACTGGTCTCATATCTATACGTTCATGTGGCGTCTGCATATTTCTCCTGCGCCCTGACAAGACGACACGAACTAAGGAGGGTGTATTCGAAAATTTCTCGATGAGCTCGCTAAAGATTGACTCTAGATTCTGCTCGTTCACAAAGGAAGTTTACTCTTTTGCTAAGGGTAGGTCGACTGCTATGGCAAGGCCACCAAGATCACTCTTGCGCAGAGCGAAACTTCCATTCAGCTTTGCAATTACAGCAGACATAATGCTCATTCCAAGTCCGGAGCCACCATTTTCCCGGGAACGAGATTTATCAAATCGAGCAAGGGAGCGAATATTCTCTTGATAGGCACTTTCAGGCAGACCAGGACCAGCATCACCAATAACAATTCTCGCGCTCTTTCCAGTTTTCTTACAGACAATTGAAACAGCATCATCTTTGGCTGTATGTCGCATAATATTTGTGAGGGCATTTTGAATAAAACGCGCAATGTAATCACGTGGCGCCATCACATCAATATCCGACTCGACGTCGAGCGTTACCTCTCTCGATGGATTAAGGGTCTTGAAGTCCATGCCATGGGCTGTGAGAAGTTCACTGAGATCAATTCTTTCAATCTCTCGCGAACCACTTTCGCCTAACTCCGCCAATAGAAGTAGGTCTTGAACAAGATTCTCCATTCTCGTAATTTCAGAACCAACGCGAGAGAAAGCTCTTTCTTGATCGGCCTCAGATACAAGTTGTTTCTTGCTCAACATCTCTACATACCCCTTGACGACGGTAAGAGGTGTTCTTAACTCATGGGATGCATCGCCTAAAAACTCCTGCATACGAGCAAGGGATGCCACATCACTTCTTCGATTTGCTCGCCTAAAGTAGAAGAAGAGCAGTAGACCAGCTGCAGAGTCAACAATCAATGTAAATCCAGCAAGGGCTTGGATATTGGATTGAAAATGGGAATCAATTTCAGAGACAGATCGTGCGATAAGAATGTAATCTCCATCAGAAATTTCCACTGAACGAAGTTGGAAGGGTGATGGTCCACCAATTCTTACCGGCCTAATTTCCGCTTCGCGCACCTTCTCAAATTCTGGAGCGCCTAAGTACTGCAGGGTTGACTCATTAATCAAAGTCTCTTGCCCTTGACGCGTCAGAAGAGTCAAGGTGATATTCAGAGTCAACTGTTCAATAGCAAAGAGTGCAGCACCGACTGATTGCTTTGGATTATCAATAGCAGCTTGGGCTACAAAGTTGATTGAGCCATTTACTTCAGAGATCTCTGTGCCACGAGTATGGGTAGCTGAATAGCCTCCTATACCGACAGTAACAAAAGTAACTATGAGAATTGTAAAGAAGCTGGTGCGTGATGAATTTGGAATTCTCACTTCTTCTCCGCGTTAAGCTGGAAACCTACTCCTCTGATTGTGCGAATTCCCTCGAAGCCATCGCGATGTAACTTCTTACGTAGATACGAGATATAGGTATCGACAACTGTACTCTCGGATTCAAAGGTAATTCCCCATACTTCATCGAGAAGATGAGCTTTGCTTAAGACTCGACCTTTGCTCTCTAGAAGTACTTGCAGCAACCTAAATTCAGTTGGTGATAAATCTACAACTTCGCCGCTAAAGGTAACTTGGTGGCTCTTTGCATCAAGTGTAATCGGACCATGTGTGAGAGTTTCACTAATAGTTTCGCTAAATTGCGAGCGACGTAAGATCGCTTTAATGCGAAGAACTAACTCTTCAAGACCAAAAGGCTTTGTAACGTAATCATCAGCCCCCAGGGTCAACCCACGAGTGATATCTGCGCGATCACCTCGTGCACTTAACATCAGAGCAGGAGTGTTGTCGCCGTTGCTTCGGATACGTTCAATAAATTCAAATCCATCCATCAAGGGCATATTGATATCTACGATGAGAAGATCTGGTTTGGTGCTGCGCAATAACGTTTGAGCCACCATCGCGTCAGCGGCGGTAACGGTCTCAAAGCCAGCCAATTTAAGGGCATCGCCCAGTAGTTCGCGGACCCCGGCTTCGTCATCGATAATCATTACAAGCTGACTCATGTGCAAACCTTCCCATGCGTCAGAAGGAATTTCTACCGGGTTGCCCATAGGCACACAGAACAAGGAGAACTTTCACAGAGTATTCACACCCAAGGCGAATTATGATTAAGCCATGAAGAGAGCAACAGCTGTATGGGCAAGTGCCGGTGCAATTGCGCTCTCATCCTTCTCGAACTCTGCCTTTGCCGATGTAAATCCTTCTCCGGCACCAACTTCGCAGGCGGATTCGTTTAAAGTCTTAATGGAACAATTTAAGAGAGATCGCGAAGAATTTAACGTCGCTCTCCGCGAAAGATTTCAGAAGATGCGCCTTATCAATCAAACATTTGATACTGCAATAAGGAAGGCGCGTCAGGATTCAAAGTTAGCGATGCAGGTAGCGCTAAAGCCTGAACAGAAGTCTGCAATTAACTCAGCTTTGAAATCTGTGATTGCCGCTGCAGTCATCGCACGCGAGGAAGCAATCGAGGCGTTAGGCGAAGCACCGATTCCACCAACAGAGCCCACCAAAGGTCCAAAGGCTATGCACTCTGATAAAAATGGTTCAGAGAAGAAGCGACGTTAATTAAACCTAATCATCAACCTTCATGGTTCGCAGAGTATGGCGATCATGACTCTTCTCTTTCTCATGAATCTTTCTGATCTGTAGTTCAATACTTTTAATCGCATCATCAAAGGCAGCTACATCGTTAAATGATGCCGCTTCGGCACGGAGCAAAGGCCCTGAGCCATGAGATGTAATTACCACTTTATGTGAGTTCTTGCCTTGGCGAGGATTAGCCTCATGGAGAATCTCAACTTCAATGCGATCAATTGTTACGCTAAATCGCTCCATTGAAAGAAGTTTCTCTTCCGCAATATCTTTAAAGTCAGTTGCTAGTTCTGCATGACGAGTATGAATAATAATTTTCACATCACAAGCATCTCACTTGACAAGTGAAAATGTAAGGTGGTTTTTTGGGGCTTTCGAGCTTACCTTAAGACAGAGGCAGAAGATAGATAAGGAGAGTTAGCACTGCAGCCAGTGAGAGCGACTGCCCCAAGATTGTGATTGCAGTCTTGCGATCTGCAGCCAATGAGGCTTTATCGCTGACGCGAGAAAGTTGCCCTAGCTTTCCAAAGTTGAAAGTTCCCATAAATCCATATGCGAGGCAGAATTTTCTGCGCGATTGAACCAAGCCAATTGATCCGACAGCTAGGGGTACGAAGATTCCAAGGCGCATTGATGGTTCAGTTCCAGCGGAGATAAAACCAATAAGAACGCTGAGCGAGAGGCCGAAACCAACTAGAGCTACGAGTTGGCGACGACGAACTTCGCCTTTTCCGATATTGCAACTTCCGGCGATATATGAATCTGCGATCACTTACGCCTCTTCAAATTCATCTTCGTCAATCCAAGCATCGGTCTCAGAATCTTCTTGTTTCTCAACCCAAGATAAGAAAGAACCGATTGCGCGAAAGGCTAACAGGGCAACGGTAATCGCTGCAATGAGTCTACGGAGCGCTTTCATAGGGATAAAAATACTCCACTTTGAATAAATGCGCCTTATTTACTGGGCGTTCAGTGCTGTGTCGATATCTCTCCAGAGATCATCTACATGTTCGCAGCCGACAGAGAGGCGAATGAGATTTTCGGGAACACTATGGCTCTCGCGCTCCCAACGGCGGCGACGCTCCCATGTTGATTCAACTCCCCCAAGACTTGTGGCGCTGGCAATAAGGGTAGATGCGCTACACACTTTTTCTGCTCGAGCTGCATCCCCAACGGCCTCAAAAGAGATGATTGCACCGAATCCGGGATAGCGAACGTTAGAAACTTGTGAATGCAAAGCCAATTTTTCGGCAAGGATTGCTGCGCTCTCTTGTGCACGCTGGAAGCGCAAAGGGAAGGTACGAATACCGCGTAGCGCGAGCCAGACTTCAAAAGGCCCTGCTATTGAACCCAACGTTGTACGTGCATCGTGGAGTCGAGAATGTAGTGCAGGATCTTTAAGAGATAGAGAGCCGAGAATTACATCGCTATGGCCTGCCAGATACTTAGTCACAGAATGCATGACAATATCGGCGCCAAATGTAAGTGGCTTCTGGTTGATAGGTGTTGCAAAGGTGTTATCGAAACCAACGCCAATATTGCGCTTCTTAGCTTCCCCAATAATCGTTGCGACATCTGCAATTCCCAAACCTGGATTTGTAGGAGACTCCACCCAGAGAAATGCTGCACCTTGTAACTTATCGAGAACCTCTTTTGTATCTGTAATATCTACAAAACGAACTTCAAGTCTTCCTTCTGTGTGATACTTCTTTAAGAGCGCCATTGTGCCGCTATAGCCTTCATTCGATGCAACGATTGGTGCACCGTTAGGAAGAATTGAAAAAACTGCAGAGATCGCAGCCATGCCGGATGAGAATACAAGTGTTG
>JBILBB010000147.1:0-2975 GCA_044353955.1 Candidatus Planktophila sp.
CCGTAGGAAGACTCCCGATTGCAACTGAGAATGCGAAGGTTGCAAAAATTGGTGGAGCTCTGACAGTTTCCTTTGCAGGAACTGGCACTGATCTTCTCGTTGAAGGAGAGCTTGGAGCTCAGTTTATTTTCTGGGAGTGGGTAACTGCACTCATCGGGGCTGGCCTAAAGATTGATCCCTTCAACCAACCAAATGTCACTGAAGCTAAAGAGCAGACCGCTGCATGCCTAGGCGAATGGGGAAATCAATTGCCCGCATTCACACCAGATTGCATTGATAGCGGAACGGAAATTTTCGGCGATGGACAATCACTGAAAGATGCACTTGCGACCTTTATCGAAGATGTTAAAGAGGGTGGATATATCGCCATCATGGCTTATCTAGATCGCAGAGATGATGCAAAGATTGCAGAACTTCGCTCATTACTCTCTGAGAAATCTGGGAGACCTACCTCCTTCGGTTGGGGTCCTCGCTTCTTACACTCCACAGGTCAATTCCATAAAGGTGGGCAGAAGAATGGCTCCTTCTTGCAAATTACCGGGGGCACCTCTGTTGACTACGAAATTCCTGGTCGCCCATTTACTTTAAAGACTCTCCTCTTTGCTCAAGCTATTGGAGATAGCAGAGCGCTTGCGACAAGAAAATACCCGCTACTTCGTCTGCATCTACAGAACCGAAGTGCGGGTATTGATCAACTTCTTGCAGCTGCAAGAAGTCTTTAATAAATCTAACTACTCGATATCATCTCCGCGTAGCTTACGTAGAGCATCTTCGAGAATCTTCTCGCCTTCTTTATCAGTGCGACGCTCTTTAACATATGCAAGGTGTGTCTTGTAAGGAACATTTACAACAGCACTTGGCGGATTATTCTTATCGCGCCCAGCTGGAAGTCCACACTTTGGGCAATCCCAAGAATCAGGAATGATTACAGTCTCTTCAACGGCAAATGATGGGCGGACTTCATGTCCCTTTGCACACCAATATGAGACCGATGCGCGTTCAATCTGATCTCCGCGCTCAGCCTCGCCCATTGGGCCAGCGCCGACACGACTTCCGCGAATTGCACTTGCCATGAATTAACCCTTCAAAACGAGTGAGAGACCGACAACAGCTGCGAACCAGACTCCACCGACGACGATTGTGATGCGATCAAGATTTCGTTCCACAACTGATGAACCACCGTAATTTGATGAGATACCGCCACCGAACATATCTGAGAGCCCTGAGCCTTTTCCTTTATGGAGAAGAACAAGAAGAATCATTACCAAACTTGTAATGATTAAGAATATTGAAAGCGCTAAAGCCACGGTAAAACTCCTTAAGAGGTAGGGGTACAGGATACCCGAATCGGTCTCAAACTCCTGAATTACGCCTGAGCGTGGAACTTCGCAATCTTCGCAAGCTCCTCAGGATCAAGGCTCGCTCCCCCGATGAGGGCGCCATCGACATCTGCTTGCTTCATGATTTCTGCGATATTTGCAGATTTCACTGAGCCGCCATAGAGAATGCGCATATTTGCAGCAATTTCTGCTGAACCAATCTGCTCAACTTCTTCACGGATAGCGGCGCAAACTTCCTGAGCATCTTCAGGTGTTGCAGTCTTTCCTGTACCAATAGCCCAGACAGGTTCATAGGCAATAACAATCTTCTTAAGCTCTGGCTTATGGAAACCTTCGAGTCCGGCACGAACCTGACGGATGACGTGAGATACATGCGTTCCAGATTCACGGATCGCGAGTTCTTCACCGACACAGAAGATTGGTGTTAACTCATTGGCAAGTGCTGCCTTGATTTTGCGATTGATAAGGGCGTCATCTTCATGATGAATTGCGCGACGCTCTGAGTGGCCAATCACAACAAATGTGCAGCCAAGCTTTGCAAGCATCGATCCTGAGATATCACCAGTAAATGCGCCGGAACTTTCAGGGGAGAGATCCTGCGCTCCATATTGGAGGCGGAGACGATCACCATCGACCATAGTTTGAATCGAGCGAATATCTGTAAATGGAGGAATGATGGCTACATCTACGGCATCGTAATCTTTATCTTCAAGTGAGTAGACAAGCTTCTGTGCAACTGCAATCGCCTCAAGGTGATTGAGGTTCATCTTCCAATTGCCTGCCATTAGCGGTTTACGCATTATCTACTCCTTAGAAATTGGTTTATAAAATTCATGGCTAAATTTAGAGATCGAGAGCGGTGAGCCCTGGTAGTTCTTTTCCTTCAAGATACTCAAGTGAAGCTCCACCACCAGTTGAGATATACCCAAACTGGTTATCCGCAAAGCCAAGTGCACGTACTGCAGCAGCTGAGTCTCCCCCGCCGACAACGGAGATTCCATCGACTTCTGTGAGCGCTTGAGCAATTACCTTGGTGCCATGTGCGAAGTTAGGGAATTCAAAGACGCCCATTGGGCCATTCCAAAATACTGTCTTGCATCCCTTAATTGCAGCCGCAAATGCTGCCGCAGTCTCAGGCCCAATATCGAGACCCATCTGATCTGCAGGAATTGCATCTGCGCTCACCAAGGTGGGCGTTGCATCTGCAGAGAAAGTAGGAGCTACCACGATATCTGCAGGAAGTAAGAGCTTTACTCCTGAATCTTCCGCCTGCTTGATCAAACCTTTAACAGTGTCAATGAGGTCGCGTTCGACAAGGGATGAACCAATCTCTTTTCCTTGTGCTGCAAGGAAGGTGAAGAGCATGCCTCCACCGATAGCCATGACATCAACCTTGCCAAGTAGGTTTGCAATAACACCAATCTTGTCTGAAACTTTTGAGCCACCGAGAACAACGCCGTAGGGGCGAACTGGATCAACGGTGAGTTTTTTGAGTACTTCAACTTCAGCTGCAACGAGAGTTCCTGCTGCATGAGGAAGTAACTTTGGAAGATCGAATACAGATGCATGCTTACGGTGAACTGCACCGAAACCGTCGCCCACGTAAGCATCCGCAAGTGCTGCAAGCTCTGTGGC
>JBILBB010000025.1:0-10211 GCA_044353955.1 Candidatus Planktophila sp.
AGTGTCACTTACACCCGGTGTGTTCTTGCTTGCAGCTTGTGCTGGCATCGCTGAGAGCGCAAGAGCTCCAGCTAGTACCGCAGCAGTTGTAGCAAGGAATTTACGTGGTGATCGGGACAGAGATGCACGATTTATCACTGCATTCACTCTTTCTCTTTGCCGTAATTGCAATGAGGCAGCTTCTGCGGCTCCATTGCCACCAGCCCAGAGGTGGGCCGGAATGCGGTTACGCTAACAGAATTAGAAGGCAAAGTGAACGGAAAGTGAACAAACTCGCAGATTCAGGCAGGTGATACCGATGAGTAAGGGGGTCTTTATAACGATTATTTATAAATTTACTTATGTTTATGGAGCTTCGTTCCTGCGACCCCAGCCGGGTTAATAACTACCGTCAGAATGAGTAGCAAGCCGGAAACCAAAGCTGGCAAGAAGTTAGAGACCTGTTCGCTTAATTCAAAATTATGGATTACTAAATCAATCCAATCAGGCAAGAAAACAACAATTACCGTGCCTATAAATGCTCCAGCAATACTTCTAATTCCACCTAGAACTGCAGCAGTTAAGAGTAAAAGTGAGAGCGAAACTGGATAAACACTCGGACCCACTAAACCACGTAGCCCGTAAAGCGCACCAGACAAGCCGGCAAAAGTTGAAGAGATGATAAATGCATAGATCTTCTGGCGAGAGTAGTTAACTCCACTCAAAGATGCCGCACTTTCATTGTCGCGGATTGCCCGCCACATACGACCAGAGCGTGAAAGAAGAATATTGGATGCAAAGAAGAGTGCGATTGCGGCAAAAGGTAGTGCAACATATAACTGCCACTGTTCGTAAGTTGGTTCACCGAAAGTATTTGAGAACCATTGTGGCGGATATCCAACATCTACCGGAAGGCCTTCATCGCCCTTGAAAACCGATTCGAAACGATTAGCAATCGTTGGAATTGCCAGCGCAATAACCAGAGTTGTTCCAGCTAGATATGGGCCACGTAAACGTGCAGCTGCAATACCAAGTAAGAGTCCTGCAATCCCTGCGGAGAGAATTGAAAGTGGAACAGCAATCCACAGCGAGATCTGGTAATTGACTATCAGCAACGCTGTTGAGTAACCACCCACTGCCATCAACGCGCCTTGCCCAAGAGATAGCTGGCCAGAGATTCCGGTAAGCATCGTGACTGAAAGAACACCGATAAAGAGGATGAGAACAACAGCCAGCTGAGCTTGGTTATATGGCTCAAAGGTTGAGCCAATCCAGAGAATAGCTAAGGTAAAGATCAGTGTGCGGATTAAACTCTTTCGAGCGATTGATTTATTCTTCACGCTAGACACGTCGCACATCCTTTGAACCCAAAATTCCACGAGGTCTAATGATTAGGACCAGAAGAAGAACTGCCAGAATCGCAAGGAATACATTTTCGGGAGAGGTGTAGAAGGTCACGAAAGAAATCACCATTCCCAAGATCAGACCTCCAAGAACGGCGCCTGCTGGACTATCCAATCCGCCAACTACCGCAGCTGTAAATCCAACGATGAGTACAAGATCTAAAGTATTTGGTGAAAGGTTTGATGTGGGAGTAATCAATAAACCTGCAAGAGAAGAAGCCGCTCCTGAAATCGCCCAGCTTAAAGTGCGCGTGTGATTGGTGCGAATACCACTGAGTTTCGCGACTTCCTGATTAAGCGCAGTCGCTCGCATTGCGAGCCCCATACCTGTTTGAGTAAAGAAGAGAGTTGTGATCACCAAGGCGACAAGTACTAAAGAGATTACGAAGATATCAAATGCCGTAAATGGCATGATGCTTCCAGCAATATTGAAACCTTCTTGCTTGAAAGGTGCTGGAAAGCCTCTCTCCTCGGCAGCCCAAATAATGCCGGCAAGCGCCTGAAGCACTCCCAGAATTCCAAGAGAGGCGATAACCGGAACAGCGGCTCGCATCGACTCGGAAGCTAAGAGCTCGGTCTTCTTCTTATTTGAAAGTGGCCTCATGACACAGATATCAAGAACCGCACCCAGTAAAGCACCTGCAAGAAGTGCGACAACGAAACCGACCCAATAACTATTGCCGTTGGCAATCAGAGTTGATGCGATATAGGTGCTGAACATCGCCTGACCCATTTGTGCGAAGTTAACGATACCTGCACCGCGCCAGACAATTACGAGCCCAAGTGCCACGAGAGCGAAGATGGCTCCACGAGCGGTTCCTGAGAAGAGTGCTGCTAAAAATGTATCCATATTTAATACCCCAAGTAAGCAGCTCGAAGGGTGGCATCTGCCTTTAACTCAGCAGCTGGGCGATCTGCAACAACTTTGCCAAGGGCAAGGAGAACTCCATGATCTGCAACGCCAAGGGCTGTGTTTGCATTCTGTTCGACGAGAAGCACAGTTAGCCCTGTCGTACGGCAGAGGATATTTACCGAATCAATAATTTGCTCCACAACAAGTGGTGCAAGTCCAAGTGATGGCTCATCAAGGAGAAGTAGCTTCGGGCGAGACACAAGTGCGCGACTGATTGCCAGCATCTGTCGTTCTCCACCTGAGAGCGTTCCAGCTAATTGCTTGCGGCGCTCCTTAAGGCGAGGAAAGAGTGTGTACATCTCTTCGGTTGCAGCAGGGACATCTGATTTAAATTTTCTGCGGCGAAAGAGTGATCCCATTGTGATGTTCTCTTCAACGCTGAGCTCTGAGATAACCGCGTGACCTTCAGGAACATGTGCGATTCCCATGCGGACAATATCTTCAGGACGACGCCCAACGATGGATTCGCCTTGCCATGAAATAGAACCGCTCGATGGATGCTCAAGACCAGAAATTGTTCGAAGCAAGGTGCTCTTGCCAGCTCCGTTTGCACCGATAACGGTGGTGATCTTCGAATCTTGCGCCGTTAGCGATACTCCATCGAGTGCGACAACTGAACCAAAGCTCGTTACGAGATTTTCAATCTTAAGCATGAGTTCCCCCAAGTGCATCTGAGCCACTTTGTGCCGAGGTACCTAGGTATGCAGCAAGAACTGCAGGGTCACGCTTTACAGTGTCGAATGTTCCGCTGGAGATAACTTTTCCAAAATTGAGAACATAAACATGATCAGAGATTGCACCGATAAAGTCGACGTGGTGCTCGACGATGACAATGGCACAACGTTGCTTTAACTGTCTCAAGAGAGCTGCAAATTTATCAATGTCATCTTGGCCAAGGCCTGCAGCCGGTTCATCAAGAAGAAGAATTTTTGGATTAGAAACTAGTGCGCGAGCAATAGATACGCGCTTGGTCTCTGGGTAAGTCAGGTCGCCAGGCATCTTCTCGGCTTTATCAAGTGCACCAGCCCACGCCAGCGCATCCATTGCACGTCTGCGAAGTTTGCTCTCCGCTTTACCTGATAGGCCAAGTAAATCCTTAATAAAGTTTGAACCACTTGTCTTATCTGCACCCATCATTACATTCTCAAGAACGCTCAATCCGCTAAATAGTCCAACGCCTTGCAATGTTCGAGCGATTCCAAAATCTGCGAGCTCATGAGGCGCGGGCCAATCCATAGATTGACCGTGAATTGAGATGGTGCCACTGGTTGGCGTTACTAGCCCAGAGATTGAGTTAAAGACCGTTGTCTTTCCTGCACCATTGGGACCGATAAGTCCGACGATGGTATTTGGTGCGATATCGATGAAGACATCATCGAGTGCAACTAACCCACCAAATTTAACGGTGAGGTTGGAGATCGAGAGTCCTGCTACTTCACTCACAAGAGACTCCCTTTCTTAAGATTAAAACTAGTAGACATGAGGTCCGTAAATTCTAGGCACACGGGGGCCAATTCGCGTCACAATCTCATAATTAATTGATTGTGATGCACGCCCCCAATCATCTGCCGTGTACTCACCATGCGAACTATTGCCAAAAACTGTGACCCAATCCCCTGACCTCGCCTTGGAGGCGGCCCCTAAATCAACGACAAATTGATCCATAGAGACTCGTCCGATTATTGGTGCGCGATGCCCTGAGAACCAGATGCCAGCGTCGTGAGCAATACGAGGAATTCCATCTGCATATCCCATCGCAACAACACCTAGCTTTGTATCACTCTTTGTTGACTCTGTTGCACCGTAACCGACAGGTACCCCACCAGAAACATCCTTCACAAGATAGAGCGCAGCGCGCAACTGCATCGCAGGGCGTAGACCAAGTGACTGTGAATTACCGAGAGTATCTACATCAGGTGATAAGCCGTACATCGCGATTCCTGTACGCACCATGTCAAAAGCTGCTGCGTTATTTTTTAGAGTTGCTGCAGAGTTAGATAGGTGGCGAATGACATTTGGGAAACCTAGGGCGTGAACTCTGGCGACCATCTCATTAAATCGGTGTAACTGATCTTCGTTCTGCTTCTGGCCAGGTTCATCGGCACGTGCGAAGTGCGAGAAGATTCCAACAACTTCAACACCCTTTAAGTCATCTGCAGTGAGTGAATCCCATTCACCTAAAAATCCACCGCGAGTCATTCCAGAGTCAACTTCCAAATGAATCCGTGCACGTTTAGAGCTCTTTACCGATGAAATTTCTTTAAGCGCAGCAAGGGATGCAACTGCGATATCAATTCCTTGCTCTACAGCTTCTGTAAAATCTGATCCCGGCTGAACTAGCCAAGCCAAGATTGGGGCGGTTATTCCAGCTTCACGTAGCGCGATAGCTTCTTCTAAGAGTGCAACACCGAGATAGGTTGCGCCTGCATCGAGTGATGCCTTTGCAACAGGCACAAGTCCATGTCCATATGCATCGGCTTTTACAACTGCAAGGAGATTGGTTCCGGAAGATTTCTTAAGTGCCTCAACGTTCGCCTTGATTGCGTTGAGATCAACAAGCGCTTCAGCTCTCATCTTTCAATCACCACCATTGCAGATGCGATTCCCGCATCATGAGAAAGTGAGAGGTGCACAGAAGCGCCATCTATGAGTTCGGCTATTGCCCCCCTGAATAGAAAATCTGGCTTTCCATTTTCATGGTTAATTACTTCAGCATCATGCCAGTGCAGACCGTGGCTTGGACTGAGTGCTTTATAGAGAGCTTCTTTCGCTGCAAATCGCGCTGCCATGGATTGAATAGATTTTCCACGTTCTGATTCGGTGAAGAGTTTGATTTCTAGGCTTGGCGTGCGCTCGAGAGATTCTTGGAATCGCTTGATATCGACAACATCGATTCCGATTCCATCAATCATGGAAGGGAGTGTATTAGACGCTAGTGAAGCTGGCTATCAGAGGGGAAATATCGGTCTATTGCAATGATGAGAACCAGTAGGGAGCCGCCAAGTAATAGACCACCAAAGAGATCAGAGAACCAGTGGGTATTTCGCACGAGCGAGACTACGCAGACCGTGAGCGAGAGTAAGCCAACGCCAGCACTTGCCAATCTTCCCTTGTACTTATCTACATGGGCATATCTATAAATCAAATATGCGACTACGCCCCAGATAAATATTGCATTGGATGCATGGCCACTTGGATATGACATTCCACCGGCGTGCAATAAATCGAAGCCTAACTTTGGTTTCGTTCTACCGAGTCCATATTTAAATGCACCAACAATGACGTTAAGTGCCACAAAAGAAAGTAGTCCAAGATTGATAGGGCGCCATGTCTTAAAGCGACGTGAAATATAGACAGCAACAATGAGAAGTGCGACGCCTGATACGCCGCGGAGGCCGAGGTCATCTAATCTGCGAATAACGAAGTTTGATACGCCGCTAAACTTTGGGTGATCGACATCGTTAAATGCTCGATCAATCTCAATGAGAAATCCGTTGGTCAGAACTTGATAAGTAACAAATAAGTAACCTGCGAAGAGGCTTGCCGACCACTTGAGCGCTCGGCGCATCTGGCGTTGACGTTGATCGAGAACCGTTGGCATATTTATTCGACTGTGACGGATTTAGCTAAATTTCGAGGTTGGTCGACATCTGTACCGCGAGCAACTGCAATCTCATAGGCAAATACCTGTAAAGGGACTGTTGCAAGTACTGGCTGGAATAGCGGTGATGCAATTGGAATTCGAATGATGTGTTCTGCGCCGATAACTTCAGCACCTTCTGGTGCAATCACAATGACTCGAGCCCCGCGAGCTTTAACTTCTTGAATATTACTTAACATCTTCTCATCAAGGGCATGCTCATCAGCGGTGGGGAGAATCGCAATGACTGCCGTGCCTTCTTCGATGAGTGCGATCGGGCCATGCTTGAGTTCACCACCTGCAAAACCTTCAGCGTGAATATAGGCAAGCTCTTTAAGTTTAAGAGCGCCTTCTAGAGCAATTGGGTATTCAATTCCGCGGCCTAAGAACAAAACGGTGTTGTCCTTTGCAAATTTGCGAGTTAATTCACGCAAAGGTTCGATAGTTTCAAGAATTTGTTCGACTTTGCCCGGAAGTTCGAGCATCTCGTTATAGAGCCCCTTTACTTGCTTCTCATCCAAAGTGCCACGTACCTGAGCCAACTTAAGGCCAATCAAATAGACGGCAACAATTTGGGTAAGAAATGCCTTGGTCGATGCAACTGCAATCTCTGGGCCAGCGTGTGTGTAGAGAACTGCATCGGATTCGCGAGGAATAGTAGAAGAGTTTGTATTGCAGACAGCAAGTACGCGAGCACCTGCCGCCTTTGCATGGCGAACTGCCATCAAGAGATCCATCGTTTCGCCAGATTGTGAAATGGCAATGACCAATGAATCTTTATCAACAATAGGGTCGCGGTAACGATATTCAGATGCGATTTCAACATCTACGGGAACTTTCGCCCACTTTTCAATTGCATACTTAGCAACCATCCCAGCGTGATACGCGGTACCGCAGGCAATTACTGAGATGCGCTTGATCTTGCGAATCTCTTCATCGCTCATATGAAGCTCATCGAGAAGAATTTGGTTGTTATCACTGAGGCGCCCAATGAGGGTATCTGCAATAGCTTTAGGTTGATCGAAGATCTCTTTAAGCATGAAGTGTGCAAAGCCACCCTTTTGTGCAGCAGCTGCATCCCAGGTGATTTCGTATTCACGCAGAGGTAACGCTTTGCCCTCTAGATCGCAGATTGCAATGCCTTCAGGTGTAATCGTTACAACCTCATCTTGGCCTAGTTCAACTGCCTGCTTTGTGTAATCGATGAAAGCTGCAACATCAGAAGCTAAGAAGTTCTCGCCATCACCAATACCTGCAACCAATGGTGAGTTACGGCGAACTCCAACGATTGTTTGTGGTGCATCTGCGTGAATAGCAAGCAAGGTAAATGAGCCACGAAGACGCTTTACAGCCGCACGCATTGCAGCGGTGAGATCGCCGCCATGTTCTTTGCGTAGATCAGAGAGCAAGTGCGCGACTGACTCTGTATCAGTCTCAGATGAGAAAGAGTGCCCACGGCTTTCAAGTTCGCGCTTGAGCTCTGAGTAATTTTCAATAATTCCATTATGGATAACTGCAAGCTTTCCCTCGTTATCTAGATGAGGGTGTGCATTTGCATCAGTTGGTCCACCATGGGTTGCCCAGCGAGTGTGACCGATTCCAGAATGCACCGTTGGAAGATTTGCAGGTAGCGCACCTTCTAGGTTGGAAAGTTTGCCTGCGCGTTTTTCGACGAAGAGTGAGTTGCCTGTACCAAGTGCGATTCCTGCAGAGTCATAGCCACGATATTCGAGACGGCGAAGTCCTTCAACGATAGGAGTAAATGCAGATTGTGGTCCTGTGTAACCCACGATTCCGCACACGAATTAGCTCCCTAGCTCTGCCTTAACAACTGCAGCTAGTGTCGCTGCAATCTCTTGAGCAAGGTTATCACTCGAGGCTTCAACCATCACTCGCACGAGAGGCTCAGTTCCAGATGCACGCAGGAGTACTCGCCCATTATCTGCAAGCGTTGCTTCAGCCTGCGCAACTGCATCACTGATCACCTTAGAACTCTCTAACTTTTCTTTAGCCACATTTGGAACATTGATCAGAACCTGAGGGAATCGTTGCATCGATGCCGCAAGTTCAGATAGCGGCTTTCCTGTACGAATTACTTCTTGAGCTAATTGAAGTGCAGTGAGAATTCCATCGCCAGTATTTGCGAACTCGCGCATGATGAGGTGACCTGATTGTTCGCCGCCTAGTGAGAAATCACCTTCCAGCATCTTCTCGAGAACATACCTGTCACCAACTGCAGTTGTAATGACTTCGATTCCTGCTTCCTTCATCACATGCATAAATCCAAGATTGCTCATGACGGTACCGACGATGGTATTTGATTTAAGTGCGCCGCGGCTTTTAAAGCCTCGTGCCAGGATTGTCATGATTGCATCGCCATCGATTACGTTTCCTTGCGCATCTACTGCAAGGCAGCGATCGGCATCCCCGTCGTGTGCGATACCGAAATCAGCGCCCTCGCGTACAACAGCTGCCTGCAAATCTTCTAGATGGGTCGAGCCACAATTTTCATTGATATTCCAGCCATCAGGTGAGTTATGAATTGCAATAACTTTTGCACCAGCTTGGTCATATGCGATTGGGGCGACATGCGATGAAGCTCCATTGGCGCAATCGACAACAATCTTCAAACCGCTAAGCGGTGTAGAAACAGATGCCAAAAGGTGACTCAGATAGCGAGCGCTTGCGCCTTGATCAAATGTAATGCGCCCGACGTTTCGCCCTGTGGGTCTTGTCCAAGGTTCGCCCATGCGCTTTTCGATCGCTGCCTCAATGGCATCATCTAGTTTGCCGCCACCGCGAGAAAATAACTTAATACCGTTATCCGGCATTGGATTGTGCGATGCAGAGATCATTACGCCGAGGTCAGCACCTGTTTGTGCAACGAGATATGCAATTGCAGGAGTTGGTAGAACTCCAACACGCAAAACATCAACGCCGGCGCTAGCAAGACCTGCAGCAACTGCGGATTCTAGAAACTCTCCAGATGCACGCGAATCTTGTCCAACAATTGCAACGGGGCGTGAATTTTTTGATGACTCGACGAGAATATGAGCTGCAGCAACTGCGACATCAACTGCAATCTCTGCAGTGAGGGTTTCTCCGTTTGCTAAACCACGAATCCCATCTGTTCCAAAGAGAGCCATACATTTTCGATTGACCGGAAATGTAAAATTTCCGGATATCTGGCTCCTTTACTGCTGGAACAAACGGGATATCGAGATAAAAAGAATTAACGCTTTGAGTACTGTGAACGCTTACGCGCCTTCTTTAGACCGTACTTCTTACGTTCGATAACGCGAGCATCGCGCTTGAGGAAGCCAGCCTTCTTAAGTGCTGGACGGTTTGCCTCTGTATCGATCTCGTTAAGTGAACGAGCAACGCCAAGACGAAGTGCGCCAGCTTGACCTGAAACTCCACCACCGTTGATGCGAGCAAATACATCGTATGAACCTTCAGCACCAACTGTGCGGAATGGCTCTGATACGAGCTGTTGGTGAACCTTATTTGGGAAGTAACCCTCAAGTGTCTTGCCATTTACAACCCAGCGACCTGTACCTGGTACTAGGCGAACGCGAGCAACGGCTTCCTTACGGCGACCTGTTCCAGCACCTGGTGCTGTGATTGCCTTGCGGTTTGTCGCCGCAGCTGGTGTTGATGAAGAGTAAGAAGTAGGTGACTCGTTCTCGTCGATCTCGTTAAAAGTTGTATCTGACATGTTTATTTACTGATCCCTTACTTAGCTACTTGAGAAACTTGGGTGAATACATATGGTGTTGGTGCCTGTGCTGCATGTGGATGCTCTGGGCCTGCGTAGACCTTGAGCTTTGAAGCTACCTGCGCACCTAGACGGTTCTTTGGAAGCATTCCCTTGATCGCCTTTTCAACAGCGCGTGTTGGGTGCTTCTCAATGAGCTCGCCGTAAACAGTTGATGTAAGACCACCTGGGAAACCTGAGTGGTGGTGTGCAAACTTTGTAAGCGCCTTATTTCCTGAAAGTGCAATCTTCTCTGCATTGATTACGATGACGAAGTCGCCCATATCCATGTGTGGAGCAAATGTTGCTTTGTGCTTTCCACGAAGAAGTACTGCTGCATGTGTTGCAAGACGGCCGAGCACAACATCCTGTGCATCGATAACGTGCCACTTACGGTCGGCGTCGCCTGCCTTTGGGCTATATGTACGCATGCTTTATTACCTTCTTCTTTTCGCTTGAACTTTGGGGTCTAACTTCGCGCCCTAGCGGCGCAGGGGATGAACTTTACCGGTCTGGCAG
>JBILBB010000053.1:0-6768 GCA_044353955.1 Candidatus Planktophila sp.
AAGGCGAATATCGAGTTCAACGAGATCGCCCTCGGGAACTGCAATAAGCGGAATACCAATTCGAGCATGTGCAGGAATATCTAGTTGATACTCCTTCATCTCCCCCGCCCGTCGAGGCAGATCGTGGGTATTGAGAATAAAGGGGTTAGCTTTTTTGGACATTAACGGAATTACTTATCTGCTTATTTATCTGCGTTGAGTTGAGCTAGAACATCTTTATCGTCGGCACCTTCAAGGCGCTCGCGACCACGTGCCACTGCATCCATAGTCTTTGTAAGAATCACTTCAAGAGTTGCAAGGCGACCATCGATATATGCCTCTACTTCGCGTCGCTCATCCTCTGCCACATCGCGGGCCTCATCAAGAATTCTCTGGGCCTCATCGCGAGCAGCCTGAACTATTGCAGTCTGCTCGACCATTCTTGCAACATCCTCGCGTGCGGTTGCAATCATCGCCTCGGCAGATGCGCGACCTTCTTCAATGATCTTCTCTTTATCAGAGATGATTACTTCAGCTGAAAAGAGATCCTTAGGCAAGACATCGCGAGCTCCTTCGAGAATCTCGAGCATCTCACCTCTGTGAACGACACAGGATGCAGATAGTGGAACTCCACGTGCTTCTTCCACAACAGTGATTGCTGTGTTGAGCTTCTCAATTGAATCCATTGTCATTCTGATACTCCTACTCGTGCCATGAGTGCTGCATTTACATTTGCCGGAACCATCGATGAAACATCTCCCCCAAAGTGAGCGAGCTCCTTCACGATAGAAGATGAGAGGAATGAGTGAGTAGGCGATGTTGCCATAAACATCGTCTCAACACCTGAAGCTTGGATATGAACCTGGGCCATTTGAAGTTCATAATCAAAGTCCGTTACAGCGCGAAGGCCTTTAACTATCGCCTGAACTGAATTCTTCTTACAGTACTCGACGAGGAGACCATCTCCTGTATCTACCGTGACATTATTAAACTTTTCCACATTAACTTGGATCATCTCCATGCGCTCTTTAATGGTGAAGAGGCCAGATTTCTTCCGATTTACGAAGACTGCAACGATGACTTCATCAAATTGATGGCTGGCACGCTCGATAATATCAAGGTGTCCGAATGTAATTGGATCAAATGATCCAGGACAGACAGCGCGCTTCATGGTGCAAACGCTAGCAATGATTCGAGCTCTTATCCATTCTGCGCAATATTAAGCGTGGGTGAGCCGTAGAAAATACTTGCTTGGCCGTAATTTTTTTCGCGGATCTGCTCTAATCCATCCGGCCATAAAAGTTCGCGTACTCGGCTATTTCTCTCGACAGCAATCAAGGCTTCTGGGTGGAGAAATTCACCTGTTACAAGTTGAATCAAGGTTTCGGTGACATCAATATCATCAACATCATAAGGTGGATCGATATAGATGAAGTGGTATTTCACCTGCGCTTTATCCTGCAAGAAACGATGCACACCCATTGTGTAGAGGTGAAAAATTCCAGGGCATTGCGCACTCTTGAGATTTTCAAAGTTTTTCTCGATTGCTTTTGCTGCGCTCTCATCTTTCTCAACAGCGTGGACCAGAGATGCACCACGTGAAAGGGCTTCCAGTGCGATTGCACCTGTTCCGGCATAAAGATCGAGGACGTGCAGCCCATCAAATTCCCCGAACTCAGAGGCTAAAGTTGAAAAGAGCGCTTCACGTGCACGGTCAGAGGTGGGACGCGTAGCACTTGCCACAGCATCGATACTTCGCCCCTTTGCGCGGCCAGCAATGATTCTCATCTACTTACGCCTTCCTTACGACTTATCTATATATTCCGCAGCTGCATCACTTTGAATCTGTGAAAGTTCCGCTTCCAATAATGAATAGTGCTTGATATCTCCTTCAAGAATTGTAGAGGCATCCTCTCGCGCCCGCTCAATCATTGACTCATCACGTAGAACACGAAGGAGTCTTAAATGTGAACGAGATCCGGATTGACTTGCACCCAACACATCTCCTTCGCGCCGTTGCTCTAAATCAATTCGTGAAAGTTCAAAGCCATCGACTGTTCCGGCAACGGCATCCAAGCGCTCTCGAGCGCTAGATTCAGGCAGGGCTGATGTCACAAGGAGACATAGGCCAGGAGATGTTCCGCGACCTACGCGACCACGTAGCTGATGAAGCTGAGATACGCCAAAGCGATCGGCATCCATGATCACCATGACGGTCGCATTAGGAATATCCACGCCAACTTCAATTACTGTTGTGGAAATCAGTACATCAATCTCCTTATCTGCAAAGGCCTTCATCGTTGAATCTTTAACCTCAGCAGATTGCTTTCCATGCAGCGGTGCCACGCGTAATCCTTTAAGTTCGGTACTTTGCAATTGAGGGCCAAGTTCCTCAACGGATGCGAGCACAGTTGAGGTCTCTCCCATCAAGAAATCGATATCTGCATCTTCTGAAGTTCCTGCAGAGATTCGCGGTGCAACAACATATGCCTGATGTCCAAGCGAAACTTCTTCGCGAATGCGCTGCCAGGCTCGCTCTAAAAATGCAGGCTTCTCCAGAACCGGAATAACGTGTGTAGTAATCGGCTGTCTTCCTAACGGAAGTTCACGAAGAGTTGAAACATCGAGATCACCGAAGACCGTCATTGCAACGGTTCTTGGAATCGGCGTTGCTGTCATGACAAGTAAATGTGGTGGAGTTACCGCTTTACTCTTTAGCGCATCTCTCTGCTCAACACCGAAGCGGTGTTGCTCATCGACAACGATGAGACCTAAATCTTTAAAGTCAACGCTCTCGCCCAAGAGAGCATGTGTGCCAATTACGATTCCTGCTGCACCCGATGCAGCCAAAGCAAGAGCCTCTTTTCGCGCCGCTGCATTTTGAGATCCCGTGATGAGCGTGACTTGGGTTGCAATCTCTCTTCCGCCGAGCATGCCACCTTGGGCTAAATCTCCAAGTAACTTTTGCATTGTGCGAAGGTGTTGAGCTGCAAGAACTTCTGTTGGTGCAAGAAGCGCAGCTTGGCCACCATTATCAATAACGGTGAGCATTGCACGAAGGGCAACAATCGTCTTTCCTGAACCAACTTCACCTTGTAGTAAGCGATTCATGGGATGAGGATGTGCTAAATCACTCTCGATTTCAGCTGCAACTGATTTCTGACCCGCAGTTAATTCAAAGGGCAGGGTCTTATCAAATTCAGATAAGAGTCCGCCATTTATAGTTGGACGAGCAACTGCATCTAAGCCTTTGAGCTCCTTGCGCCGGGTAAGTAGCAAGAGTTGTAGCAAGAAGGCTTCATCATAGGTAAGTCGTTCTCGCGATTTCTCTGCTGAATCTAAATCGGCAGGGTTATGAAGTTGTGCCAGTGCCTGATGCAGCGTCGGGTAGCCATATTTTTCACGAATGCTCTCGGGTAGATAATCTGGAACCTCATCGAGGGCACCGAGCGCTAGTTCGATGCACTGTGCAATCTTCCACGATGGCATCTTCGAACTTGCTGGATACATTGGAAGATACTTGCCAGCGAAACTTTCTACAGCAGCATCGACATCGTTGCCATCAGCGATGAGTTCATAATCAGGGTGAGCTAACTGACGCTTGCCATTAAAGACTCCAATTTTTCCTGCGAAGAGCCCCTGCTTTCCAACCTTTAGCTCTTTCTCGCGCCACGCTTGATTGAAGAAGGTAAGCGATAACTTCGCTGTGCCATCAGTAACGATCACCTCAAGAATATTTCCTTTACGCCCCTGAAGACGTCTGCTACTAGCGCTAAAGATTTCTGCAAGTATCGTGACTTCATCGCCCTCATTGAGTTCCGAGATATCTGATAATTCTCCACGGACTAAGTAACGTCGTGGATAGTGATGGAGAAGATCGCCAACGGTGTGATAGCCGAATAAATCTTTAAGCACCTTTGTGGTCCGGTCACCCAAAACTCCTACGAGCTTTGAGTCCAGGGTGGCCATGGCTCTATTCTCTCGCTTTGAAGGAATTTGGTAGCGATATGACCTACCTCCCGAGTGGATTAGCCCTAAGGCGCCCCCTCTTGATACTCTTTCGCCCTGCTCAGGTTGGCGACTCAAACTGAGGTAAATCTAGAAGGAGAACCACCCATGGCATCTTCATGCGACATCTGTGGCAAGGGACCAAGCTTTGGCAATAACGTTTCACACTCACAGGTGAAGACACGTCGTCGCTGGAATCCAAATATTCAGCGCGTTAAGACAATTGTCGCTGGCGCATCAAAGCGTCAGAACGTATGTACTTCATGCCTTAAGGCTGGAAAAGTAACTCGTTAATTTTTAAGTTCAACTAAAAATGGCTCCAGGAAACTGGGGCCTTTTTTATCTCTACTCCCCTAATGCCAGAACCTTCAACGACTGTTCCGATGCGGATTCCAGGTAAATCCTTGCCTGTGGCGAGGAAAACATGATCCTCACCGCCTGCTAACACCCAGCTCCAGATATCGGAGTTAACTTCCTGCGCTAATGCGCTGAGCTCTTGGAACTCTGCACATTGTGAAATTAGCTCGGTATCAAGATCGAAGCAAACACCCGATGCCTCTGCCACTTGTTGCACCTGAATCAACAGTGAATCGCTGATATCGGCCATGGATGTGGCTTGGAGAAAATTGACTTCGTAATCAAGTGATGGCGCCGAGAATTCTGAGAGCGCTTTATCGGCGATGGAAGAATTGAGCGAAATCTCCTTGGTGAGAAGTTCAAGTCCAGCTGCAGACCATCCTGGTAGCGATGAGATAAAGATGTCATCGCCTACACGAGCACCACTTCTGAGAATGGGGTGGGCTGTATGACCAATAGCTGTCATTGCAATCGTGATTACTGAAGAACTAGCGATATCTCCGCCAACAATTGCCGCGCCTGCTCGATCTGCTTCATCTTTCATTCCACGTGCCAAATTTTCAATCCATGCCAGCTCTTCGTTGCCCGTCAACGAGACCGCTGCCACTAGATAATCGCAACGTGCACCCATCGAGAGAACATCGGCGATATTTGCCGCTGTGATCTTTCTGCCGATATCAAAGGCGGAGCTCCACTCGGTTTTAAAGTGAACTTCGGCGATAGCCATATCAGTTGTAATAACCTGTTGCGCATCGCCCTTTACGACGGCTGCATCATCGCCAATGCCAACAAGAACTCGGGGATTGGCAGTTACAAAAACTTTCTTTAGCGCTGAAATCACATCTGCTTCGCTAAACCCCATAGCCATAAGCCTAGGACATGAGATAGCGTTAGGGCGAAGCGAAAGGAACTCTCATGTCTGTACAGGCCTATATTTTGATTCAAACAGAGGTTGGTAAAGCCTCATCTGTCGCAAGCGCGATTAAAGAGATTCCAGGCGTATCTCTCGCTGAAGGTGTCACTGGTCCATACGATGTAATCATGCGTGCAGAGGCGCCATCAATGGAAGAGTTCGGACGCGCAATACTTTCAAAGGTTCAAGCTGTTCCGGGCATTACTCGCACTTTGACTTGTCCCGTAACTAATTAATTCAGAACGCTATTACTTCTCGCTTCTGCGCTCTTGAGCAAGTATGTGATTACCTTCGAATAATCAACACCGGATGCTGCCCACATCTTTGGAAAGACAGAAGTAGCGGTAAAGCCAGGCATCGTGTTCAGTTCATTAATGATGACCTCGCCACTTGGGGTGAGAAAGAAATCTACTCGCGCAAGGCCCGCACAGCCCAAAGCCTTAAATGCCTTTATGGCACTTGCCTTGATCTCATCTGCCGCCGCCTTCGAGATTGGTGCAGGAAGTTCGATCGATGTCGCGCCGTCTAAGTACTTTGCTTCAAAATCATAGAATTCAAATTTGCTATCGATGTGAATCTGACCGACAACGGATGCTTGCGGCTGACCATCTATCTCAAGGACTGCGCATTCGATTTCTGCGCCAACGATCGCCTTTTCTATCATCGCTTTTGGATCGAATTGATGAGCCTCTGATATTGCTGCAGCAAGTGCATCCAGCGATTTAACTTTTGTTGTGCCACGTGATGATCCCCCACGTGCAGGTTTTACAAATACTGGAAGACCCAGAGCTTCAACTGCCTTGGTGATAGATGCCTTATCGCTCTGCCACTCTGACTTCTTTACAACAACACCTGGAGCAGTTTTGATGCCGTGTGATGCAAAGATTGGCTTAGCAAAAGATTTGTCCATGGCCACCGCAGATGCAAGAACACCTGAACCCACGTAGGCGATACCTGCCATTTCAAGAAGTCCCTGAATTGTTCCATCTTCACCATAAGGGCCATGGAGCAGTGGAAATACCAAATCAATATTGAGTGATTTACCTTCAGCCGAAAAGCCAGAGATATCAGCTACAACTTTCGGGGCACCAGCTGGAACCACTGGAAGTACGCCATCTTTAATCTGCATTGAATGGCCTTCAGGGATGAGAACCCAGGAACCATCTTTTGTAATGCCAATCAAGAGTGGTTCGTAGAGAGCGCGATCTATCGCAGCAATTACGCCGCCTGCAGAGATACATGAGATTTCGTGCTCACTGCTTCGCCCACCGCAGATAATTGCAACGCGCTTAGTCATCGAATGAAGTTTTCAGCCTTGGTTGTAATCTCCATCAATCGTTGCAGTGCATCTTGCGGCGATAGCTTCTCACTGACGATATCCGCTACCGCTTCAATAACAGGAACTTCAATGCCTACTCGGTGTGCTATTTCGAGCACTGCACTTGACGATGCGACGCCTTCGACAGTCTTCGACATCTGCTTACGCGCTTCTGCAATTGAACCTGTGCGAC
>JBILBB010000096.1:0-4210 GCA_044353955.1 Candidatus Planktophila sp.
ACCCATTCCAGCAAGACCAGCTGCAGATAGTGGATCAGATCCATGTGCTGCACAAAGGCGAGCTACCTCATTGAGTCCACGTGTAATGAGCATCGCCTGAGTGTTCTCGCCGTAACCCATACCAATTGAGAGACCAACAGCGAGTGCGATAACGCTCTTAATTGCGCCGGCTAATTCGCAGCCTTGAACATCCACCGATGTATAGACACGATAGTAAGGAGTGCGGAATAAATCTCTGATTTGATCTGCAAGCTCCAGAGAAGCTGCAGCTGCGACAGCGCCAGCAGGTTGGCGCAGAACGAGTTCATCGGCAAGGTTTGGTCCAGTGATGATTGCAATCTTATGCATTCCGATAACATCGATAATTACCTCAGTCATACGCATCTGAGTGCTGATCTCGATGCCTTTGAGGGTACTGACGATGGTGCACGTCTCTGAGAAGCGAGATTTCCACTCTTCAAGAGTTGCTCTGATTTGCTGCGCAGGAATTGCTAGGACGTAAACTTCTGAGAAAGCGAAGGCATCATCGAGGCTATTGGTTGCAACGAGAGTCTCAGGCAGAACATGGTTGCCGAGATACTTCTTATTGGTGTGGAGAGTATTGATCTCAGTGATGACTTCTGGGCTACGTCCCCACAAGAGAACATCATTTCCTGCATCACTTAAAACCTGCGCCATAGTTGAACCCCATGCGCCTGCTCCGAATACCGTTACTTTGCTCATGCTCTCTTCTTCTTAAAGTTACCTGTACGTGGAAGATCTGATGTATGCGGGTCAAAGATTACTTCAGGTCGCTTCTCGCCACGAATATCTTCGAGTAGAACGGTGATTTCCCGCATGATTTCAGCTGTCGCCTCAATGAGGGCTTGGGGATCCTCATGTTTGCCCTTCCACCGTGAAAGGTCGACAGGTTTTCCGGCTCGAATGATGATGGTCTTTCGTGGAAAGAGCGAGAGTTTCTTTGTGTAATTAGGAACAACTAATTGAGATCCCCACTGCGCAATAGGAATAACGGGAGTTTCGGTCTGCAAAGCAAGACGTGCACAACCGGTCTTAGCAATCATCGGCCACATATGTGGATCGCGAGTTAGGGTGCCTTCTGGGTATACCCCCAACATATGTCCTGCTTCGAGCAAAATTTTGGCGTGATCTACCGCCTTCTTTGCATCTGAACTTTCGCGTTCAACTGGAACTTGCCCCGCTGCCAAAAGAATTCTGCCAATTACTGGAACTCTAAAGACACCAGATTTTCCAAGGTAGCGAGGAGCTCGCCCATTGCGAAAGAGAAATTGGGTAAAGACTAAGACATCGAGATAAGACATGTGATTACTTGCAACGATTACTCGACCATTTGCTGGAATATTCTCGGCGCCCTTCCAATCTCTACTCATAAAGAGATTGAATATAGGAATCAGAATTCCCGCGCAGATCTTGAAGGTGAGATTAGTTCCAAGTGGGTATCCACGCGGTGGCGCGTAAGAAACCTTGAACTCTGGCATGTGTGAAATTCTATCTAGAAAAGAAAGAAGGAGCCTTGCTTTCGCAAGGCTCCTTCTCTACTAAAGTTCTAAGAATTAACGCTTCTTAGCAGCCTTCTTTGCTGGCTTCTTCTTAGCAGCTGGCTTCTTCTTAGCAGCTGACTTCTTCTTAGCAGGAGCCTTCTTAGCAGCCTTCTTTGCTACTGGCTTTGCAACTGCCTTAACTTCTGGCTTTGGTGCTGGACCAAGCTTGCGATCTCCGGCGATGATTTCCTTAAGTGCCTTTGCAGGAAGGAAACGTGCCTTCTTTGAAGCCTTGATCTTGATTGTCTCGCCTGTGAATGGGTTGCGACCCATACGTGCTTTGCGATCAACCTTCTTAAACTTACCGAAATCGTTGATCATCACGTCGTTACCTGCAGACATGTTACGAACGATTGTGTCAAAAACTACATCTACAGCGTGTGCTGCATCTTTCTTGCTGCCGTTGAAGTGTGGGGCCAACGCAGCGATGAACTGGGCCTTATTCATTCGATATCCCCTTAATTTCGTTTCTTTACGCGTAAAAATTAAGCTTTTGCTTAACTGAGTAAAACTTAAACCTAACTTAGGGGTGAGAGCGTTATTCAATGCGCGTGTCGCAACGAAATATTTTCAGTAAAATTGCAGTATTTACGCGTAAAAAACTCTCATTCTCTTATTGAGAGTTTTACATAACTGACTCACCCTAGTGGAGAAAGCCTTGATTTACGCTTACTTTTTGCCGCCGAGAGAGATTTAGATTCGGATTGGTAGCGTCGTTGGCTTATATGCAGGGCGCTTTGCTTCAAAAGCATCGATTGAATCAGTCTGCTTCAGCGTTAGACCGATGTCATCGAGGCCTTCCATCAGGCGCCAGCGGGTGTAATCATCGAGTTCAAAGGCAACTGTGACATCCTTGTAAGAAACGGTTCTTGAATCGAGATCAACGGTAATTGAAGTAGATGGATCGCTCTCAATTGCAACCCAGAGCGCTTCAACGGCATCCTGAGGCAAGATGACGGTTAATAGGCCACCCTTGAGTGAATTGCCACGGAAGATATCTGCAAAGCGGCTAGAGATAACTGCTTTGAAGCCATAGTTCTGAAGGGCCCAGACAGCGTGCTCGCGGGATGAACCGGTCCCGAATTCAGGACCTGCAACCAGAACTGTGCCGTTCTTAAACTCTTCTTTATTGAGTACAAATTCAGGGTCGCTGCGCCATGCGCTAAAGAGGCCATCTTCAAAACCGCTACGAGTAACGCGCTTGAGGTAGACAGCGGGAATGATCTGGTCGGTATCGACATTGCTGCGACGAAGAGGAACACCTGTGCCTGTGTGGCTAATGAATTTTTCCATGATGTGTTATCCCCCTCTTACAAATCTGCCGGTGATGAAAGTGTGCCGCGGATAGCTGTTGCTGCTGCAACAAGTGGGCTGACAAGGTGTGTACGTCCACCCTTACCTTGGCGACCTTCGAAGTTTCTATTTGATGTTGAAGCAGAACGCTCGCCCACGGCAAGTTGATCTGGATTCATACCAAGACACATTGAGCATCCTGCATTACGCCATTCAGCTCCTGCATCGATAAAGACCTTATCTAGACCTTCCTTCATCGCTTGCTGACGGACTCGCTCAGAGCCAGGTACAACAAGCATGCGAAGTTTCGGTGCAATCTTCTTGCCTTCTAGAACTGCAGCGGCGGCACGCAAATCTTCAATGCGACCATTGGTGCAAGAGCCCAAGAAAACAGTGTCGATAGCTATCTTCTTCAGAGGTGTTCCTGCTTCAAGACCCATATAAACAAGGGCGCGCTCTGCTGCTCCACGTTCTTCTGAATCTGCAAAATCTGCAGGGTTTGGAACTGATGAGTTAAGTGGAAGTCCCTGTCCTGGGTTAGTTCCCCATGTAACAAATGGTTCTAGCTCATCTGCATTCAGGGTGATTTCAACATCGAACTTTGCATCAGCATCGGTAAAGAGTGTCTCCCAATAGCTCTGTGCAGCGGCGAAATCTTCTGGGGCATGTGGCTTGCCCTTGATGTAATCAAAAGTTGTCTGATCTGGTGCAATAAGTCCAGCACGTGCACCTGCTTCGATAGACATATTGCAAATTGTCATGCGACCTTCCATAGAAAGTGCGCGAATTGCAGAGCCACGGTATTCGATGATGTAACCCTGTCCCCCGCCAGTACCAATCTGGGCGATGATTGCAAGGATAATATCCTTAGCTGTAACACCGGTCTTGAGAGTTCCTTCAACGTTGATTGCCATAGTCTTTGGGCGACTTGAAGGAAGTGTCTGTGTTGCAAGTACATGTTCAACTTCAGATGTACCAATACCGAATGCGATTGCGCCAAATGCACCATGTGTAGATGTATGTGAATCGCCGCAGACGATTGTCATGCCTGGTTGCGTGATTCCAAGCTGTGGCCCCACAACGTGCACAACGCCTTGATCGGCATCGCCTAATGAGTGGATACGAATTCCAAACTCTTTAGCATTATTGCGCAAGGTATCGATCTGTAGCTTTGAAACTGGATCGGCGATTGGCTTCAAAATATCGATGGTGGGTGTGTTGTGATCTTCTGTAGCAATAGTTAGATCTGGGCGACGCACCTTGCGCCCTGCAAGACGAAGGCCATCAAATGCCTGCGCACTTGTAACTTCATGGATAAGTTGCAGGTCGATATAGAGAAGGTCTGGTTCTCCTTC
>JBILBB010000148.1:0-2909 GCA_044353955.1 Candidatus Planktophila sp.
CAATGGATCCCGATGCAGTTATTCAACTCGTCAAGGATTCAGGACTTCGCGGTCGTGGTGGCGCAGGCTTCCCAACTGGAATGAAGTGGGGCTTTATCCCACAAGGCGACGATAAAGATCATTACCTAGTTGTAAATGCTGATGAATCAGAGCCAGGTACTTGTAAAGATACTCCGCTCTTGATGGCAAACCCACACGTTCTCATTGAAGGTTGCATCATCGCTTGTCATGCAATCCGTGCAAAGCGCGCATTTATCTATATTCGCGGTGAAGTCACACATGTTGTGCGTCGCGTCAATGCAGCGATTGCAGATGCATATAAGGCAGGACATCTCGGTAACGGAATTGATGTAACGCTTCACATTGGTGCAGGTGCATATATCTGCGGTGAAGAGACAGCGCTCCTTGATTCACTCGAAGGTTTCCGCGGCCAGCCACGTCTTCGCCCACCATTTCCTGCAATTGCTGGTCTCTATGCGCGACCAACAGTTGTTAACAATGTTGAATCAATCTCTTCCGTTCCGGCAATTATTGCTAATGGCGCAGAGTGGTACCAATCAATGGGTACAGAGAAGTCAAAGGGTGCAACTCTTTACTCACTTTCAGGCCATGTAAATAACCCTGGACAATTTGAAGCACCACTAGGAATCACGCTTCGTGAAATTCTTGAACTCGCAGGTGGAGTTCGCACTGGACATAAGCTCAAGTTCTGGACACCTGGTGGATCATCAACGCCACTCTTTACAGATGCACACCTTGATACTCCACTCGATTACGAAGGTGTAGCCGCAGCGGGCTCAATGCTCGGTACAAAAGCTCTTCAGATATTCGATGAAACAACTTGTGTTGTTCGCGCAGTTCTTCGCTGGACAGAGTTCTACAAGCACGAATCATGCGGCAAGTGCACACCATGCCGCGAAGGCACATGGTGGCTTGTTCAAATCTTGCGTGATCTTGAAAATGGAACTGGCACAGAGGCAGATCTTGAAAAACTCCTCGACCTCTGTGACAACATCATGGGTCGTTCATTCTGCGCACTTGGTGATGGAGCAACAAGCCCAATCACATCTTCCATTAAATATTTCCGCGATGAATACATCGCTCACCTAACAAATGGCGCATGCCCATTTGATCCAGTGAAATCAACTCTCTTTACTGGGGCGGTGAACTAATGACTACAACTCAAGAGTCAGCAGTTGCTGTAGAACTCATCACCGTTGTTATCGATGGTTTTGAAGTCTCTGTTCCAAAGGGAACCCTCATTATTCGCGCCGCAGAAAAACTTGGAATTCAGATTCCACGTTTCTGTGATCACCCACTACTTGATCCTGTTGGTGCATGTCGCCAATGTCTAGTTGATGTTGAAATTAATGGTCGCGCATTTCCAAAGCCACAGGCATCATGCACAATTCCTGTAGAGCCAAATATGATTGTTAAGACTCAGCTCACATCTCCTGTTGCCGATAAGGCGCAGAAAGGAGTGATGGAACTTCTTCTCGGAAACCATCCACTTGATTGCCCTGTCTGCGATAAAGGTGGAGAGTGCCCACTACAGAACCAAGCGATGAGCAATGGTCGTCCAGATGCACGCCTAGATGGATATAAGCGCACATTTGAGAAGCCAATTGCGATCTCTTCATCAGTATTACTTGATCGCGAACGCTGTGTTTTATGCGCACGATGCACACGTTTCTCAGAACAGATTGCATCAGATCCATTTATTACGCTCAATGAGCGCGGTGCGCTTCAGCAAGTTGGAATCTACGAGAACGATCCATTTAAATCTTACTTCTCAGGAAATACTGTGCAGATCTGCCCAGTAGGTGCACTAACTGGAACTTCATACCGATTCCGCGCACGTCCATTTGATTTAGTTTCAACTCCATCAGCATGCGAACACTGCGCATCAGGTTGCGATATGCGCACAGATGTTCGCCGCGGAAAGACACTTCGTCGCCTCGCTGGTGATGATGCATCTGTAAATGAAGAGTGGAACTGCGATAAGGGTCGTTGGGCATTTAAATATGTCACAGCCCTTGATCGCTTGACTCACCCTCTTGTACGAAATTCTGAAGGCGTTCTAGTCCAGGCTTCATGGCCTGAGGCTCTTGCGGCAGCTGCTGCCGGACTTAAGGGAAAGCGCTCTGCAGTTCTTACCGGCGGTCGTGTAACAACAGAAGATGCATATGGGTACTCAAAGTTTGCTCGCATTGCACTTCACACAAACGATATTGATTACCGTGCACGCGTGACATCTGATGAAGAACGCGATTTCCTTGCAGCTCATGTTGCGGGTTCATCTACAACCTACCGAGATATCGATACTGCAGATCAAGTTGCACTTATCGCATTTGAGCCGGAAGAAGAGTCGCCAATCGTCTTCCTTCGCCTCAATAAGAACTTTAAGAAGCGCGCCTTGAAGGTAACTTCAGTTGCAACGAAGCAGTCGATTGCAATGGATAAGTTAAAGGCTGACTTTATTAAGGTTGCACCAGGTGCTGAAGGAACAGCAGTCGCAGCGCTCTCACTGACAGCAAAGTCAGTAATCCTCGTCGGAGAACGCGCTTCTGAAACTCCAGGGCTTTTCTCAGCAGTTGCAGCACTTGCCGCAAAGACAGGTTCAAAGCTTGCCTATATTCCACGTCGCGCAGGCGAACGTGGTGCACTTGAAGCCGGTGCAATTGGAAATCTTCTTCCAGGTGGACGCCCCGTATCTGATGCGGCAGCTCGTGTAGATATTGCAGCAGCATGGGGAGTCGAATCACTTCCAACAACTCTTGGTCGCACTTCTTCAGAGATAATCTCAGCACTTGCACAGGGCGAGCTTGATTCAGTAGTAGTCGGTGGTGTGGATTCTCACGATCTACACCACGGAACACAGGCACTTGATGCACTTAAGAAAGCATTTG
>JBILBB010000149.1:0-2907 GCA_044353955.1 Candidatus Planktophila sp.
GGTTTCAGCTGAAAAGAGTGGTGCCACAATCGATCCAGGCATCATGGAGTGGGCTGGTGTCGCTGTCTTTAGACATGCACATAAGATTTATGAAGAGCGCGGATATCGCACACGTTTGTTGTCAGCGGCATTTCGTAATCACATGCATTGGAGCGAGATCATTGGTGGAGATTCAGTTATCTCTCCCCCATATGCGTGGCAGGTGCGAATCAATAAGTCAGGAATTAAACCAAATCTCAATAGCGTTAATGAACCGATTGAGAATCGCATACTGGAACCACTATTGACTCATCTTCCAGAATTTAGAAAGATGTACGACGTAGATGGCCTTAAGGTCGAAGAGTTCACCAACTTTGGTGCAACACTTCGCACTCTACGAGGCTTCTTACAATCGGTAAATGATCTCGAATCACTCGTCCGCGACGTTACCGTTCCTAATCCTGATAAATAATCCGAGATCTTGAAGGTAGATACTTATGACCACGCTTCCAAAGCCACATATCTTTAAGCCAGAAGAATCCAAGCCACTTCGCTGGGGAATCTTCGGCGCAGGGTGGATTGCAGAAGCGATGGTCAAGACTGCCCAGAAGAATTCTAATCAGAACTTTGTTGCGATTGCATCGCGTACACCGGGTAAGGCAGAAGCCTTTGCAAAGACCTGGAATTTGGATTCATTCCACAACTCCTATGAAGAGCTAGCTGCTCGCGATGATATCGATGCAATTTATGTCGCAACACTTCCATCAGATCGTCTGGAAGTTGCCCTAGTAGCCATTAACGCCGGCAAGCACGTTTTGATTGAGAAGCCAATCACTATGGATTTGGCAGAGGCACAAGCAATCTATGCAGCTGCAAAGATAAAGAAAGTTCTAGCAGTCGAGGCGATGTGGACTCGCTTCTTGCCGCAGATGGATATTGCACGTCAGCTCGTTGCCGATGGAACCCTTGGAGATATCGATCTTGTAATCTCCAACTTCTGCCAAGCAAATCTTGCGGTGCCACGACTCTTCACTCTAGGTGGTGGTAACCCGATTATCGATATGGGTATCTACCCAATCGCTTTCTCGCAGCAATTCCTTGGTGATCCAAGTGAAATTCATGCATTTGGAAAGTTGCACCCAAATAAGATTGATGAAGAGACCCACACCTTTATGCGCTTTGCTAGCGGTGCACGTTCTAACTTCGTTCTCTCTGCTCGCACATCACTTCCAATCTGGGGCGCTGTATCGGGTTCAAAGGGCAGCATCTCCTTCGGAACACCTTGGTTTACACCTACATCAATTACGCTGCATGGAAATGGATTAGATGATCCCCTTGCAACATGGGTTGATGATCTAGGAATGCCTCAACACCTAGGGCTTATTCACCAAGTACATGCCTTTGCGCAATATCTCGAGCAGGGCTTACTAGAGGCACCTCTCTACTCTCATAAAGATTCACTTGCCAATATTGAGACATCACTCAAAATCGTTGATCAAATCGGAACAATTACTAAGTAAAATACTAAGTAGAGAATAGGATTTCGCACATGTCTAAGAAACTTCGTTTTGCAATTATTGGCGCAGGTCGCATCGGGTACGTTCATGCAGGCAGCGTCTTTGACAATCCCAACGCTGAGCTTGTCTATATCGTCGATCCTTTCACTGAGTCAGCTCAGAAAGTTGCAGCTGCTTTTGGTGGCGAGGTTGCCTCTGATCCAGAGGCGATTATTACTTCTGGAGAAATTGATGCCGTGATTATTGGCTCTCCTACTCCTACTCACGTTCCACTTCTTGCAACCGCAATCAAAGCTGGAGTCCATGCTCTGTGCGAAAAGCCTATCGATCTCGATATCAAGAACGTTGATTCGCTGCGCGATGTAGCTAACTCTGCAAAGACCAATGTCACCATCGGTTTTAATCGCAGACAGGATCCTCACTTCAAGGCGGTTAAGGCTCGTGTTGAAAAAGGTGAAATCGGCAAGGTCGAGCAAGTTGTGATTACAAGCCGCGACCCAGGACCTGCACCACAGGCTTATATTGCAATCTCTGGTGGAATCTTTAGAGATATGACAATCCATGACTTTGATATAGCGCGCTATTTTGTCCCAAATATCGTCGAAGTAACAGCTACAGGTACCAACAGCTTCTGCGATTACATCAAGGAAGAGAATGATTTTGACAATGTAAGCGTTGTACTTAAGGGAGCAGATAACGAGATTGTCACAATCATCAACTCACGTCATTCAGCTTATGGTTACGACCAGCGACTAGAAGTCTTTGGGGATAAGGGAATGCTCCAGATCAAGAATCTCACCGATACGACTGTGGAACTCTTCTCAAAGGATGCATCTGCTGCCGGGGAGCCTTACATGGACTTCTTCCTAGAACGATATGCGGCTGCATATCGCAATGAGCTTGCGCTCTTTATTAAGGGAATCTCTGAAGGAAAGAACCTTGGATCTACTTATGACGATGGCCGTGCTGCTTTAATCTTGGCAGATGCTGCACATGAGTCAGCTCGAACAGGTAAGAGCGTAAAAGTCTCGCTGTAATCCGGCGATTAATCTGGAAAGTGGCAGGTCACTTGTGATCCACCAATCTGCACGAGAGCTGGTTCGGTTGTGCGGCACTTATCCTGAGCCTTCCAGCAACGGGTATTAAAGACACATCCAGACGGTGGATTAACAGGGTTTGGAATATCGCCACTCAAAATAATTTGTTCACGCTTGCGCTCCAACACTGGATCTGGAATCGGAATCGCAGATAGAAGCGCCTTTGTATATGGGTGATGTGGGCTCATATAGAGATCTTCCGTTGGAGCAAGCTCCATAATCTTTCCGAGATACATCACAGCTACGCGCTGAGAAATATGTTGAACTACCGATAAATCGTGGGCGATAAAGAGATATGAAAGTCCAAAGTCATC
>JBILBB010000150.1:0-2865 GCA_044353955.1 Candidatus Planktophila sp.
CGTTCGATATGACGCGCTGCAGTATCGAAGAGCTGAATCATCGCATCGAGGTCGCGATCTGCCGCAGCTCCTCGCGAACCTCCACGGAGAGCTGCTGCGCGCCATGCATCACTAAGTTTCTCGTTATCACTTGTAACTGCGTTATTCCAGATTGCCCACAGTAGATCATGAATTGTTGAATTTCTTTTGGCGATTGATTTCTCTGCGATGGCAAGTAAGTTATGAACTCTCATTAGTTCAGCTGAATCTTCGATTGCAATATCACCTTTCTTAATTGCATCGATAATCAATTGGGTACCGGATCGCTTATCGCTAGCTTCGTCGCGAGCTGCCAATAGCGCCGCTCTGGTGCGACGCAGTGAGACTGATGTGGCTCCCCCGAATTCGCTGGTCAACAACTTCTCAGCGTTTTCAAGATTAAGTGGCGCAGCACCTGTTGCAATCCGTGCAAGAAGCAGGAACGGCGCAATTGCAGCGTTATTTGCTAGGGCCTCGATATCTCCAGCTACCGGAATAGCTACCTGGGCAAAGGCCCGTCTAATAGCTGATGCACACTGTCCGTGTGACCGGACGATGACAGCCATCTGTGAATATGGGACGCCCTGCATGAGATGGGCTCTCTTAAATTGATGTGCGATGAAGTGCGCTTCCTCTGATTCAGAGAGTAAACGTGCTGTTGATTTCTGAGGTGTACCGCGGAAGTTTGTGGTGAATTCAATCTTTCTTGCGCCACCTGCGATCTGCTGATCTAGAACAGCTGCAACACCTTCAGGATCTGCGCCTCTAAAGCGACCCACTGCACTCTGCGTATCTGCAACGATAATCAAATCTTGACCTGCCAGGAGTTCAAGCAGTGCACGTTGAGATGGATCGCTCTCCTGGAATTCATCGACAATAATTGTTGTAAAGCGTGCACGAAGTTCTGCAAGGAGTTCAGGGTTCTTCGTTAGGTAACGCTTTGCTAAGTTAATAATCTCTGATGGGTCGATACGCATCTTGGCATCGCCGGCAAGGCTCTCTTGCAGTACTAAACCCTCAAGATAGCGATTCCAGAAATCTGCAGCACCTTCCCAATACTTTTCTCCAAGTTGATGGCCGCGCAGTGCAAGGTCAGTAGGTGTAATGCCGCGTTCATTGGCACGCATGATGAGATCTCGAAGTTCGCGAACAAAACCTTGGGTTGCAAGAGGTTCGCCTAAACTGTCGGGACCTTTCTGTAAATCTTTATGCCAACTTCGATATCCAGATGCGATATCGCCTTCGAGTAAATCAGCAATCAGCGTCTCTTGCTCGGAGCCAGACATAAGAACGAGGTCGCG
The DNA here is from genome assembly GCA_044353955.1 of Candidatus Planktophila sp. GTDB lineage: Bacteria > Actinomycetota > Actinomycetes > Nanopelagicales > Nanopelagicaceae > Planktophila. Next base: position 1,320 of record JBILBB010000150.1, read on the forward strand.
GTATTGATCAGCGGTGCGCATCTTAAGAATCGAGTACGCGAGTGAGTGAAAAGTTCGAGCAAGTGGTTCGTGTGCACTTTCATTTGATGCGATAACAATTGCATCTCGAAGCTCAGATGCACGATCGCGACCGTAGGTCAGTAAGAGAATGGAATCTGGGCTCTGGCCATCTTTGATGCGCGATACCGCTGCTTCAATAAGTGCACGAGTCTTTCCGGTGCCAGTTCTGCCAGTAATGATTAAGGGGGTTCCGCGATGAGAGCAGGCCGCCTCTTGTTCCTCTGAGAATGTGAAATCTACGCCCGCAGCTTCGCTTCGCACGAGGCGAAGTTGGGCTGCAGATTGTTTACTCACAGTTCGTATTTAACCGTACAGGTATGACATTTAAGAGGAGCTGAGGGTAAATCTATAGCTTCCTGAAACTACATGACCATCGGGTGAGGCCATTCGATAGGTGACTCGATACTTTCCTGGAACAGCTTCTTGATCAGAGAGTGCAATCACCAAAGCTCTTCCAACAACTTTGGTCTTGCCAGTTGAAATCACTTTCTTCTCTGGACTTGTTACTGAAATCAGATTTACTTTCTTCTTCTTAAAGGTAAGAGGCGCTTCAGAGAATGTAATCGTAACTTCACTTGGAAGTTCGGTTACGACTGCATTGGGGCGGGGCGTGAAAGAAGTGATCTTGGAGTGAGCTTGAGCAGATGGAGAGGAATGAATCGTCAGAACTGCTACTGCAAGCAGTGCTAGAACTTTCTTCATCGCCTCACCATCTTAGAGAATTTGCTAACTCCGGTTACTAACTCTGGTTATTCTTCTTCGCACGTGATGTTGCACGTGCGCGCTCTGCGCCATCGAGAGTTACCTTGCGGATACGAACAACTGCAGGAGTAACTTCAACGCATTCGTCTTCGCGACAGAATTCGAGAGCACCTTCCATGTTGAGCTTCTTAGGTGGAATCAACTTCTCAGAATCATCGGTACCTGAAGCGCGCATATTGGTGAGCTTCTTCTCACGAACGCAGTTGACATCCATATCATCGGCGCGAGAGTTCTCGCCGATAACCATGCCTTCATACACTTCATCGCCAGGTTCTACGAAGATTGAACCGCGCTCCTGAATTCCAGCAAGTGCATAAGAAGTAACTGCTCCGATTCGATCTGAAACAAGTGATCCTGTTCCACGTGTGCGAAGTTCACCGAACCAAGGTTCGTATGAATCAAAGACGTGATGCAGCAAACCTGTTCCGCGAGTTTCTGTAAGGAACTCTGTACGGAAACCAATAAGTCCACGTGATGGAACCTTGTAATCAAGGCGAATCCAGCCAGTGCCATGGTTAACCATTTGTTCCATACGTCCCTTACGAAGGGCCATCAACTGAGTAAGAACTCCCAAGTAATCTTCTGGTGCATCAATTGAGAGACGTTCCATTGGTTCGTGGAGTTTTCCATCAATCATCTTGGTAACAACCTGTGGCTTACCAACTGTGAGTTCGAAGCTTTCGCGCTTCATGATTTCAACGAGAACAGCTAGCTGGAGCTCGCC
>JBILBB010000151.1:0-2853 GCA_044353955.1 Candidatus Planktophila sp.
ATGAAATTTCAGATATTGTCTCACAACTAGGCTTTAAGAAGATTAATGGCGCCCTCTTTGACCTTGGAGTCTCTTCAATTCAACTCGATGAGACTGATAGAGGTTTCTCGTATTCGCAGGATGCACCCCTTGATATGCGCATGGATCGCAGTCGTGGAATTACAGCTTCTGAAATTCTCAATACATATGAACCGGGAAAGCTCGTTCATATCTTGCGTGCCTACGGTGAAGAGAAGTTCGCAACCAGAATTGTTGAAAACATTGTTAAGGCTCGCGCAAAGGCTCCGCTGAACTCCACAACAGAGCTCGCAACTTTAGTTAAAGAGAGTATTCCTGCAGCGACACGTCGCACCGGTGGCAACCCAGCAAAGCGCACATTCCAGGCCCTTCGGATCGAAGCTAATGATGAGCTCGGTGCGATATCACGTGCACTTCCTGAAGCTCTCAATCTTCTGATGGTTGGCGGACGTCTTGTCGTTATGTCATTCCAATCGCTCGAAGATCGCATCGTCAAAGAGATTTTCTCTGAAGCATCAACATCTAAGAGCCCACGCGATCTACCCGTAGAACTTCCAGAATTTGCAGCAAAGTTCTCACTTGTCTTCCGCTCAAGTGAGACCCCAACTGCAGAAGAACTTGAGAGCAATCCACGCTCTGCATCTGTTCGCCTTCGCGCAATCGAGAGGGTGGCTGCATAGTGTCGACTGCAATTGCCCGTAAGAGCCAAGCTCCTAAAGTCTCTACCAAGATCAGAGAGCGTAAGGCTGTCACAGAGCGCACCGCAGAGATCATCTTGGGGTTCTTCCCGGATGTAAATAGTGGTGCTCGTGCCACACATAAGTACTTCGCAAAGTTTTTAACCATCGTAAGTCTTGTTGGCTTCCTCGCACTTCTGGGAATCAACACCCTGCTTGCCCAAGATGCATTCACACTTTCAAATCTCAAGTTGGAGGCTAAGCAAGTAGCTGATCAGAGAGATGCAATCACTCGCTCCATCGATTCCTATGCAGCTCCAGAGAATCTTGCGGCGCTAGCAACTGAATTAGGTATGCGCCCATCAGAGACTCCTGTATTTCTCGATCTGACGGCTGCAAATGAGTCAGGAGTAAGCCGTGGGTAATCTACGACTAGCGAAATCTCGCATTGGCATCCTGGTTACAGTGATCTTCGGCGTTCTGATTCTCTTCGCTTGCCAGCTTGTGAGAGTTCAGGTGATTCAAGCGGGTGCGTATCAAGAAAAAGCAGCGTACGAAATGAAGTCAACTCGCGTGATTCCAGCTCCACGTGGAGAGATCACCGATGTCAACGGAGTCTCCTTTGCACGCAGCGTCTCTGCAATCAATATTGTTGTTGATCAGACGCAAATTACAGAACCTGCACGCGTTGCAGAATTTGTTGCGCCGATTCTCAATCTACCTGCCGAAGATATTGAGCAGAGCATTACAGGCACACGCAAGTACGCAATTGTCTTGAGAAATGCTCGCCCAGCAATGTGGGAGAGCCTGACAAAAGCTCTCTACGATTACAACGAAGTTCTCGAGAATAATGAGCTCGATAAGCGCATCATTGGTTTCTTCCCAGAGCGCGTATACATTCGAGAGTATCCATCAGGCGAACTCATCTCATCATTGATTGGTTTTGTTCGGGCCGATGGAGTTGGCGCCTCAGGAATTGAGTCAGGAATGAACTCACTCATTGCCGGTAAAGAAGGTCGCTACTCATATGCGCGAGGAAATGGCGCAGAGATTCCTGGATCCCAGCAAGAACTTGTTCCAGCTAAAGCAGGTACAAATATTCGTCTCACTATCGACCGCGACGTTCAATGGGTTGCAGCAGAAGCAATCTCAAAGGCTGTAAAGCAGTATGGAGCATCTAGTGGAACCGTGATTGTGATGGATCCAAAGACCGGCGCAATCGTCGCTCACGCTACTGCTCCAACTTTTAATCCCAACAATACAAAGAATGTTGCCCTCTCACTTATGCGCAACCCTTCAGTACAAGATGTTTACGAACCAGGTTCGACAGGAAAAGTTATGACAATGGCGGCGGCGCTGGAAGAGAAGACCGTTACGCCAACAACGGTTATCTCAGTTCCGTACAAGGTCAAGCGTGGTGGTTCATATTTCCATGATCACGAACCTCACCCTGTTCAACAATTAACCGCATCTGGAATTTTGGCGGTATCTAGCAATACTGGAACAATTAAAATTGGCGAGTCAATGAGCAATGACACTCTCCATAGGTATCTCACTAAATTTGGCATTGGCATTAAGACTGGATCAGGCCTCCCGGGTGAATCTTCTGGAATTTTTAGACCCGTCTCTGATTGGTCAGGCACAACTGCACCAACAGTTGCCTTCGGTCAGGGTTACTCAGTAACTGCGATGCAGGCAACGAGCGTCTTTGCGACAATTGCAAATAATGGAGTCCGCGTATCACCAACTGTGATTGCTGGAACTAGTGATGCATCTGGTCACTTCACTCCTGCAGGTAATCGAAGCACCACACGCGTTGTGAGTGAAGATACCGCTGTAAAGCTTCGCATCATGATGGAGAGCGTTGTCACTGCGAATGGAACTGCGCCCAGTGCAGCGATTCCTGGGTATCGCGTAGCAGGAAAAACTGGAACTGCAGAACGTATTGATCCATTGACAGGACGTTATAGTGGCTACACCGCATCATTTATCGGTTTTGCACCTGCAGATGCACCTCGATATGTCATTAGCGTCACTATTCAAGATCCAAAGAATGGCCACTACGGTGGCGCGTTAGGTGGGCCTGTCTTTAAGAAAGTTATGACCTTCGTTCTTCAATCAAAACACGTTGCTCCAACAGGCACCAAGATTCTTCCCG
>JBILBB010000023.1:0-10528 GCA_044353955.1 Candidatus Planktophila sp.
GCTCTTCGACACACTTGCGCCATTTGCTGTCACTGTTCTTGATATCGAACAAGTCGTCATTCGTCAGCGATTAATTCTGACGGTGCTCATCTCCCTCAATCCTGACCACGCCACAGCGATAGATGAAGATCTGTCTTCTTGTGCAGAACGTCTCTCTGTCGATATCGCAACATCATTTAGCGAACAAGGTGGATCTTCCATCGCTGCAAAGAGCGGTCTTGTTCATGTTGTTGCTCTTGCCAACCCTCTTACTCCTTCTTCAATCGCAGCAATCGCTGAAGCTATTGCCAGTGAGAATGGAAATATCGAGCGAATACACCGCACAGCGAGCTACCCCATAACTGCTATCGAGTTTATTGTCTCGGGTGTCGCTGTTCTCACCTTGCGACACAATCTCGCCAAGGTGGCTGCATCTTCTGAGATTGATATCGCCGTCTCTCCTGGCGGATTAATGCGCTGGGCTAAGAAATTAGTTGTACTGGATGTCGATTCCACTTTGATTCAACAGGAGGTTATAGAACTCCTTGCCGCTCATGCAGGTGTAGAAGAACAAGTACGCCTCATTACTGAACAAGCGATGCGAGGTGATCTTGATTTCTCTGAGAGTTTGCAGGCTCGTGTCGCTCTTCTCAAAGGACTCCCGGTCAGTGTCATCGACGATGTACGTGCCCAAATACTTCTCACTCCAGGTGCCAGAACGCTTGTGGAAACACTGAAGAAACTTGGCCATAGCGTAGCCGTGGTATCAGGTGGATTTACCGAAGTTATTGAGCCAATTCTTAAGGATCTAGGTATTACTCACTACCGAGCAAATTCACTTGGAGTCGATAACGGTTTACTAACCGGACTTGTTGAAGGACCAATCATCGATCGCGCAGCGAAAGCCCAGGCCCTCTCAGATTTTGCAGCTCTTGAATCAGTCAATCTCGAACAAACTATCGCAATAGGCGATGGTGCAAATGATCTAGATATGATTGCGATTGCTGGAATGGGAATAGCTTTCAATGCAAAGCCAGCGGTAAAAGCTGCAGCAGATAGCTCCGTGTCCGCACCGTTCCTAGACTCTGTTCTCTATCTCCTTGGAATTACCCGCGAAGAGATTGAGGAAGCTGGCGCAACCCGCAAGTAAGAGCCTCTATCGAATTACAGTCGGCAAGCGTGGATATCAGTTACGAGAATTCCACGCGCACCCAGCGCCCAGAGCTCATCCATTAATCGGTTGGTATCTTTTCGCAGAACCATTGCTCTTACGGCGACCCAATCTTCCTTCTGTAGCGGAGAAATAGTTGGTGATTCAAGACCCGGGGTAATCGCACATGCTTCCGTAACCTTAATCTTCGGGATGTCGTAATCGAGAAGAACATATTGACGAGCGGTCACTACACCTTGAAGACGTCGGAGCAAGATTTCTAACTCTTGGGCCATCTTTGCATTCGGACCCTTAATCAATATCGCTTCAGATTGCAGGATTGGCTCTCCAAAAATTGAGAGACCAGCTTGGCGCAGAGTATTTCCGGTACTGACAACGTCGGCAATAACATCGGCAACACCTAAACGAACGCTACTTTCCACTGCGCCATCCAATCGCACCACGGTTGCTGAAATCTTTAGCGATTTCAAGTGGTTCTCTACTAAGCCAGGATAGGCGGTAGCGATTCGCTTTCCCGAAATCTTCTCGACTGCGAGATCTTGATTAGCAGGACCTGCAAACCTAAATGTCGATGAACCAAAATCAAGGCTGAGGACTTCCTCGGCCGATGCACCTGAATCGATAAGTAAATCACGACCGGTGATTCCCGCCTCTAGCTCGCCTGAGCCAACATAGATAGCAATATCTCTTGGACGCAGGTAGTAAAACTCAACACCATTCTCTGGATCCAAAAGGACTAGATCTCGAGAATCGACGCGCTGTCGATATCCAGCTTCCTTCAAAATCGCAATTGAAGATTCTGCAAGCGAGCCCTTGTTCGGAACGGCTATACGTAACATCATGACTCCCTAGAGAAACTTGTAAATATCAGTTGGCGTTAAACCTCGGGCGAGCATCAAAGTCTGAAGGCGATAAATCAGTTGGCTTATCTCTTCTGCAAGCGCCTCATCTGACTCATGTTCTGCGGCTAACCAGACTTCGCCAGCTTCTTCCAGAATCTTCTTTCCAATTTCATGGACCCCAGCATCAACGGCTTCTACCGTCGCAGAGCCTTCTGGTCGATCTACGAGCTTCTGTTCAAGCTCACTCCACAGAGAGTCAAAAGTCTTCATGGGGGTACTTTACTTGACTTAACTTCCCGCCGGCTCGCAATTACTGGTGTGAGATTCTATCTCGCAGTTGATTGACCATGGCAGCTGGATCATCAGCGTTAAAGACAGCACTTCCAGCAACAAAGGTATCTGCGCCGGCCTCGCGAGCAATCTCAATTGTTTCAAGGGAAACTCCCCCATCGACCTGAAGCCAAATAGGCCGAGTTCCCATCAATCTCTTCGTTCTTCTCACCTTATCCATCATCTCGACCATAAACTTCTGTCCACCAAAACCTGGCTCAACGGTCATGATCAAAACCATATCAATCTCATCTAGAAACTCTTCATAAAATTCAATCTCTGTTGCAGGTTTGAGAGCGATAGATGCTCGGGCACCATGTTTGCGAATACCTGCCGCTGTAGCGCGAATATCGGAGCAGGCCTCAACATGGAAAGTAACACTCGCAGAACCTGACTGCGCATAATTGATGGCAATCTGATCAACATCAGCGACCATGAGATGGCTATCAATTGGTATCGAAGTCTCTCTAATAATCTTAGTTGCAGCATCGAAATCGAAGGTGAAATTAGGAACAAAAATATTGTCCATAACGTCTAAGTGTATGTAATCACTGACTGATGCAATTCTTGCAATCTCTGAAGAAAGATTCTCTCGATCAGCGTTGAGAATACTTGGCGTAATACGAATATCGTTGAGCATTACTCACCTCGCTTCTTGAAGATTGCAAGGAACATCGAATCAGTCTCATGGCGTCCTGTCCAGAGGGAGAGGTTGAGACCTCGGGTTCCTTCAAGAAGGCCTTCTGGCATATGTTGCGAAATATCTAGTTGCTCTAGCTCTGGATGTAACTTAAGAATCTGCTGAACCTGAGCACTTGTCTCAGCAAAGTGTGGGCTACATGTTGCATATCCAAAGATTCCACCCACATTGAGAACTGAGATCGCTGCATCGGATAATTCACGCTGCAACTCAGTAAGGGCTCGTAAATCTTGAAGTGTTCTACGCCAGCGAACCTCAGGCCGTCTACGAAGAGCACCTAAACCAGTGCATGGAACATCGGCAAGAATTGCGTCAAATCTTTGCGGCTTCGAAGCTATCTCACGACCATCTCCAACGATTACGGAGAAGGAACCAACGACTCTCTTTACGAGCGCAGCTCTTGGTTCAGAGATTTCATTGGCGAAGAAGTTCTTGCTCTTAGCTCGCGCAAGATGGGATATCAACGCCGCCTTTCCACCAGGTCCTGCACAGAGATCGAGGATGTTCTCAGCGCCGTCAGCGAACTTCATAAAAATATCCGCAACCAATTGTGATCCTTCATCTTGAACTCCCGCCTTACGATGGCGGATAAGTTCTAACGAACCTGGTGATCCTTCAAATCGTGCGCCATAGGGCGAGAACCGTGTTGCTACTCCACCAAGTTCTACGAGTTCTTCTTGGGTGGACTCCCCCGGCCACGAAACAAGTGTCGGCGATGCTGGAACGTTATTTGCCGCTAACTCGGCTTCAACAAGTACGAAATCTTTGAGAAGATCGTAATACGCCGAAACTATCCATTCCGGGTGAGAGTGCAGCACGGAGAGCTTCACAACAGGATCCTTGATCTCCTCAAGTGGTTCTAGCCACTCTTCTAGGCTCTTCGCGCTAACCTTACGAAGAATCGCATTGACATAAGAAGCCTTGGATTCACCGATCACTTTTCGAGCGAGTTCTACGGTTGCACTCACTGCTGCATGGGTGGCAACTCGCATTTCAAAGAGTTGATGTACACCGAGGCGACAGATATCAACAATTCCTGGGTCAACCTCGCTACCTGGTCGATCGAAGACTTGCTGCAATATGTAATCGTGGCGACCTTGCATACGTAGAGTTCCGTAGAGCAGCTCTGTTGCAAAACCCTTATCTCGCGTCTCGAAATCGGAAGCTGTCAGAGCCTGCGGAAGCAAGAGATTGGAATACCCGCCACGTCTATTTACTTCACTGAGAATGTCATAGACCAAAACTCGCACAGCATCTGGTTTTGGAGATTTAAATGAGTCACGGCGGGCTTTAACCAAAGAGTTCACCTGGCTGCAGACGCGCCCCATTTACCCAAGATTGGACTGCAGTGCGTGACTTACCTTGCGGAGTGATAAATCCAAGCGAGATAGCGGTTGTAGATGTTCCAACAAGTAACTTCTTATCCTGATAAAGAATCTCACCTGGTTTCAGGAGTATCTCTTCGATAGTGGGAGCTTCAATTTTGAGCGTTGATCCTCGGAAGGTAGTCCATGCTCCTGGATTACTTGTGAAGGCTCTTATCTTTCGTGAGATATCAACTGCGCTATCGCTCCAATTTATTTCTGCTTCAGCCTTTGTGATCTTCGCAGCCTTGGTCATTTCGGTCGAGCTTTGAGGAGTTGGTTTTACCCCACTTTTAATCATCGCGAGAGACTCTAGTAGCGCCTCTGATCCCACCTCAGCTAATTCTGTAAATAACTCATCTGATGTAATGTCGTCATCGAGTGCAAAACGTTTCATCAGATAAATCGGTCCGGTATCCATGCCCTCATCTAGTTGAAAGACCGTTACTCCTGTAACTGAGTCTCCCGCTTCAATCGATCTCTGAACAGGAGCGGCTCCTCGCCAACGCGGAAGAAGGGAGAAATGGAGATTAATCGAACCGTTGGTAGGTGCACTCAACTCATCAAGAGAAAGGATCTTTCCATAACCAATCGTGATCATGAGATCCACAGTTGCAGCCAACTTGAGAAACTCTTCCTTTGATTCAGGCTTATGGCATGTGGTTCCCGCACCAACTGCCCATGCGCTTACCGCGCTCTGTTTCAACTCCTGGCCTCGTCCAGCCGGTCTATCTGGTTGAGTGATGACGAAGGCTAATTCAAAATCAGAGCCCTGAAGAGCGTTAAGGGAATCAACTGCCACTTCGGGAGTCGCCGCAACTGCAATACGCAACTAAATTCCTAAACCTGGTGAGTGAGGTGAAACCTTAATCGTAGGCGTAAATCCATTCTGAGAGTTCATCCCAAACCATTCAGAGTCACGAATCTCCTTCATTGCCAATTTTCGATTCTCATCCGAGAGGCGATCGATGAAGAGAACACCATCAAGATGATCTGTCTCATGTTGCAGAGCGCGAGCTAATAGCTCAGTTCCTTCGACAACAATTGGCTCTCCATGCATCGTAAAGCCTTTGGCAACTGCCCTAAATGCACGCGGCGTTGGGTAAACCAGATCAGGGAAACTTAGGCAGCCTTCATCGCCTTCCTGTTGTTCTGAGCTCAACTCGAGAGTTGGATTGACCAAGTGTCCAATTGCTTCATCGACATCCCAGACAAATACTCTTAACGGAACTCCGATCTGAGGAGCAGCAAGTCCGGCTCCTGGAGCTTCAAGCATTGTCTCCGTGAGATCCTTAACCAATTTTCGAAGTTCTTTATCGAAATCAACGACCAACTGAGCAGGCGTGACTAAGACGGGATCACCGAAATGTCGAATTGGTTGCACAGTCATAGGCTTATCTTACCTACTTGGTGATTGAATATGGATCTATACGCATTGCGAGCAAACTCTTCTTGGAAGCACTTCTGCGTCTCTGATATTCATGTATCAGAGCTACCAGTGATTGAGCCTCATCCAATGGTCCCAACAAAACAATCCTCTGCATCTCACCCATCAGGGCAATAGGGCCAAGAATGCGAACTTCCTTTGGTAGTCGACCATCATCTTTAGCCGCTTGAAAACCACGGATCAATATCTGCGCTTCACTCGCTGCAACATCTACTGAGACAGCCTTCGCATATGGTGGAAGGTGAGCTTCTCTTCTCTCCTCTAATTCTCTATGTGCAAGAAGGCTCGGCTTCCACGCCGCAAGCGCTCCGATAATTGGGCTTGAGTGAGAAATTACCAGAAGCGCTTTTCCATCTTTAGAGAGAAAACTAGCTTGAGAGAAGATTAATTGTTGTGCTCTCTCTAGCGATTTAAGATCAGATTCGTTGAGAAATCCATCAGCATCAAGAACAACCACTGCTGAGTATCCCCCATCTACAAAGGGCGCGCTTCCAGGTGTTGCTATAACTAGACCTTGCGTTATCGCGAAATCATCAAGGATCGCTTCACCTTCTGACAGGGTGACCTGAACTCCCGGAAAAGCTCGTCCGATCTCTTGTGCATATCTCGTTATTCCACGTGAAAGCAGATAAGGAACCTTGCCAGAACACCAAGTACAAATCCAATCTGGATACTTTTCATCACAAAGTGAACACTCAATGGATGCTGATGCTGATTTCTTGAGTAATCGAGCACCGCAAGTACACAGTGAGAGATTCCTGCACTTCGCACATGAAATCGCTTGAGAGTAACCCTTTCTTGAAGCAAGAAAGAGAACAGGACCGTTCTTGAGTGCAGAACGAATCGCAGGAATGATCCTTCCGGGTAGTAACTCCTGATACTCCTGTTGAAAGCTCTCGACATTTACTCGACTCTTTGAGGCTCGAAACTTTATATCGCCAGATTCAATCTGGCGCGCTATTTCAGCACTGGGCGCAAAACCCACTGCCGCAAAATCGACTTGGTGTATTTGTGCACGGATAAGTGCAACATCTCGAGCATTCCAGCCAGGAGATCTCTGCTCAAAAAGATGTTCTGACCCTTCATCAAAGATAATTATCTGCACCAAATCTGGGATATCTGCAAAGACTGCACTTCTCGTGCCAATAACCAGATTATTTATTGAGTACTTCGCTTGCAAGTAGTTGCGATAGCGCTGAGTTCGATCTAGTGATGAATCGAGGATAATCGCTTCAGGATTCAAACCATATAAGCGAGAGATTGACCGTGAATCAGGAAGAATTATGAGAATACTTCCTTTATATCTCCGCTTTGCAATTAAGCCGGAGAGAGCCTCAAAAGGATTTCCATGCGAAGGTAGCTGTAGGAATTCACGACGCTCTTTCGATTGATTGGAAGGCGAAATTTGCTCCTCCCATCTCTCCTTCTCTACAGATGCAACTCTTGGCGGAATTGCTGAGCGAATAAGATCGTAAGGATTGGCAGCCCACGCCGTTGCCACTACGGCCAACAGATTGAACGACTCTGCAGAGGCAACTGAAATCGGCGAGAGTATTTTTGTGAGAGGTTTTAGACCCCCTATTTCTGAGCCTTCAATAACACTGAGGATGAGACCCTCAACCTCACGCCCACCAAATGGAACTTGAACCCTAATTCCGGTTTTTACTTGACTCAGCATTCCCGTTGGCACGGAATAGTCATACGGTTGATCAAGATGATAGACGCCGGTATCAACCTGAACTTTCGCAACGCAGTCGGATTGAACGCCTTTGACGTACTCTCTCTTCGCCACTTCAGCTTTTAGTCGAAGTGGTTTCATGGCGTGCTAGTAACTCGCGGAGTTATTTAACTGCAGCTTGAAGTGCAGAGACTCTATCTGTGCGCTCCCATGTGAAGTTTGGAAGCTCACGACCGAAGTGTCCATAAGCTGCGGTCTCTTGGTAGATAGGACGTTTCAAATCTAAATCGCGGATAATCGCAGCTGGACGTAGGTCAAAGACTGTAGTCACAGCATCTTGAATCTTCTGCACCGGAACAGTCTCTGTGCCAAAAGTTTCAACAAATACGCCGACTGGCTGAGCCTTACCAATTGCGTAAGCAACTTGAACTTCACAACGCTTTGCAAGTCCTGCCGCCACTACGTTCTTAGCAACCCAACGCATTGCATAAGCTGCTGAACGATCAACTTTTGAAGGATCTTTGCCTGAAAATGCTCCTCCACCATGGCGAGCCATTCCCCCATAAGTGTCGACGATAATCTTTCGACCAGTTAAGCCAGCATCTCCCATTGGGCCACCAATAACGAATCGGCCTGTTGGGTTGATGAGAATTCGCATATCTTTACGTGGAAGATCAATCTTTGCGAGCACTGGATCGATTACTTGAGCAATGATTTCAGGAGTTAACTTCTTTATGACATCAACCTCTTCAGCATGTTGGCTCGAAATCACAACGGTATCGAGGGCAATAGCCATATCGCCGTCATACTCAATAGTTACTTGTGTCTTTCCATCTGGGCGAAGATAACCCAGGGCGCCAGATTTACGGACCTTTGAGAGTTGCTGAGCTAGTTCATGTGCCAGCCAGATTGGAAGTGGCATCAATTCTTTAGTGTCATCGCACGCATAGCCGAACATCAATCCTTGATCGCCAGCGCCTTGGAGATCAAGCGGATCTGCAGCCGATGAGACTCGATGTTCAAAGGCATCATCTACACCTTGTGCAATGTCTGGCGATTGTTGTCCGATAGAGATTGAAACTCCACAACTATTTCCGTCGAAGCCCTTAACAGATGAGTCGTACCCGATACCAATTACTGTATCTCGGACTATCCCCATTACATCGGCGTAACCATTTGTTGTTACTTCACCAGCAACATGTACCTGACCTGTTGTGATGAGAGTTTCCACTGCAACGCGACTAGTTGGATCTTGTTCAAGAAGTGAATCGAGAATTGCATCCGAGATCTGATCTGCGATCTTATCTGGGTGACCTTCGGTTACGGACTCTGAGGTAAATAGGCGCTTTGACATTGGGTTAACCTAACTGAATAAGGGCTGTATCTAGTAGTTCTCGAGCCAGCGTGTCTTTCGTGGTCTTCGCCACCTTGATAGAAGTTCCATCTCTCTTGAATATCTCACCGTATGTTGTCTCGCTATTAAAGATATCGCCTGCAGATATATCGTTGAGATAGAGAATATCAGCGCCTTTGCTCTCGAGTTTAGCTAGGGCCGAGCCACGGTCATGGCTTGTTTCAGCAGCAAAGGCCACAATGATTTGCTTCTTCTTCTTTGAAAGTAGAGACTTTAAAATATCGGCATTTTCAACTAATTCGATGCTTTGATAATCACCCTTCTTAATCTTTTCATCACTAGCATCTAGTGGTCTAGCATCTGCAACAGCTGCGCTCATAAAGAGAGCATCACAATCGTCAAATCGAAGTTCAACGGCGCTCAACATCTCATGCGCAGTTTCGACATGGATAATCTCTACTCCATCAATTTCAGCTAGTTGAGAATTGGCAGCGATCAAAGAGACTTTGGCGCCTCTCCTCGCAGCCTCACGTGCGATGGCATAGCCCTGCTTTCCAGATGAGCGGTTGCCAATAAATCGGACCGGATCAATCGGTTCTCGGGTTCCACCAGCGGTAATCAATATCTTTCTCCCTGCAAAATCGTTCGCTGAAGATAAGAGTGATTCAATCTCAGCGATAATCTCGTGAGTTTCAGGTAAACGTCCCTTGCCGATATCTCCGCTGGTTAAAGCGCCCACGGCAGGTTCCATAATATGAATCCCCCTCTGGCGGAGAGTCTGCACATTGGCCAAGGTCGCAGAGTTGCTCCACATCTGCGGATGCATCGCCGGAACTAGAAGAATTTCAGATGTTGAGGCAAGGACAACATTGGTCAGAAGATCATCGGCTCTGCCAGATGCAAGTCTTGCAATCAAATCTGCCGTTGCAGGGGAAATAACTATAAAGTCAGATTTCTTAGCGAGAGAGATGTGGCGAACTTCTTCAACGCTCTCAAATACCTCAGTTGTAACGCTTCGACCAGAGAGAGCTTCCCAGGTTGCTTTTCCAACAAAGTTGAGGCTAGAAGGCGTCGGCACAACGGTAACGTGATGACCAAGATCGAGAAGACGACGAAGAAGATCGCACGATTTATATGCTGCTATTCCACCACCAACACCGAGAATAATCTCCCGGCTATTTACCTGCATTGCTTAAACTCTTAAGAGTTACGCAGTTGGTTCGAGGTTTTCGATGGTGAGTAAGCCCTCATTGATCTCACGGAGCGCGATAGAAAGTGGCTTCTCATGAACGTGGGTATCTACTAGTGGTCCCACATATTCAAGTAGGCCTTCACCAAGTTGTGAGTAATAGGCGTTGATCTGGCGAGCACGCTTTGCAGCATAGAGAACGAGGCTGTACTTAGAACCTGCCTTATCGAGAAGTTCATCGATAGGTGGGTTTGTAATTCCATCCATGTGTGCGCTCATCTTCAGCTCCTATAGGAAATAAATCTGGCCAATTAGGCAGAAGCGAATTCTATCAGCCTTGCGACTACCTTCTCGACCTGATCATTGACCACGACCTTATCGAAGAATGAGGCAGCCGCCATCTCATCCTGAGCAAGGGATAAGCGTGCTGCGCGTCGTTCAGCGCTATCGGTGCCTCGACCCTCGAGGCGAGCA
>JBILBB010000152.1:0-2810 GCA_044353955.1 Candidatus Planktophila sp.
AGTAGAGAACTTGTAACCCTTTGTGTAGTCGAACTTCTCGACGGCACGGATAAGACCCAAGTTTCCTTCCTGAATCAAGTCAAGGAAGAGCATTCCGCGACCGGTGTAACGCTTTGCAAGAGATACTACGAGACGAAGGTTTGCCTCGAGCAAGTGATTCTTTGCGCGCTTTCCATCTTCAACAATCCACTCAAGCTCGCGCTTAAGTTTCTTCTCAATCTTCTTAGTGTTCTTAAGTGCTTCTTCTGCAAAGAGTCCTGCTTCAACGCGGGTAGCAAGTTCTACTTCGAGTTCAGCATTAAGAAGTGCAACACGACCAATCTGCTTGAGGTAATCCTTGACAGGGTCTGCCGTAGCACCTGCTGTAAGCACGGTCTGTTCCGGTGGGAGGCGCTTGATTTCAATCTGAATAAATCGAGCTTGCTCGTTGAAGAAGTATTGAAGTTCCTCAAGGTTCTTGAGATATCCCTGGTTGATGGATTCGGCAATGAGTTTTGCTGACTTCTCATTGAAGGTGCTCATCGCAAACTGCTGCTGAATCTGCTTGTAGGTCAGAGCCTTTGCATCAGCCTGATCAATATTGTGCTTAGGCGGAACTTCAACGCCTTGAATCTTGCCGTTGATCGCTTCGAGAACGAGGTTTACATTCTTGAGGTCCTTCTTATGCTTCTCGCGCTCGTTCTTATCTTCTTCTTCATCATCAGCATCTGTATCGAGAAGGGTAAACGAGCCTTCTTCATTCTTTGTCTCATCAGAGAGAGTTACTACGCGTGGTTGATCTTTTCCATCTGCTTCTGCATCGATGATATCTGTCGCCTCTGCGATGAGAGTCTCAACATCTTCGAGCTCAATCTCTTCAACAACAATCTCATTGCCATCTTCATCGAGAACGATTGCAGCCTTTGCAGTACTTGCAGCTGCCTTTGGCTCTTCCTTTGGAGCAATCAGTGCAAGCTGCGCCTTTGAAAGAATTCGACTTGGTGAGCCGAGTCCGCCCTTGCGAGCCTTCTCTGTTGCATCTGGAATCTCTACATCTAATTGGCGGGCCTCGAGTGCGAGCGCCATAAATTCCTTCTTAACAGCCTTGCGATAATTATCGATACCGCTTGCAGCAAGTGTTTCAACGATCTCTTTCTGACGTGCAACTGCGTTCTTAAGATCTACAAGTTGCTGTACTTCCTTCGCAGTTAAATCTTTCTTAATCTCAACTTTGACTGGCTTTGCAGTTTTGACTGGCTTTGCTGCAACTTTCTTAACTGGCGCTGCTTTCTTTGCAACGGCCTTCTTTGCAACGGCTTTCCCAGTCGAAGTTTTCTTGGCTACAGCCTTCTTTGCGGGTGCCTTTTTCGCAACGGACTTCTTTGCAGGAGCAGCTTTCTTGCCCTTTGCCTTATTTTTGAGCGCACTAAATCCAGCCACAATTGTCCTTTTTGGTTTTTCCCCGAACTGCTCGAGGTAATACCTATATTGTACCCGCAACCTGCAAGGCGTGCCGAATCGCATCGCCCATCGCTTCTGCCTCAACTAAGAATCCATCGTGGCCAAAGTCTGAACTAATGACGATTGGCGCCTCTGCTGTTGGAGTCAGCTCCGATATCTCAACCTGAAGTCGAGGGACAAAGAGGCGATCTGTATCGATGGAGACCACTACAACGGGCACTGTGATGGCTGAGAGCGCCTTGGCGACTCCCCCGCGGTCTCGGCCAACGTCATGTGAGTTCATCGCATCTGTGAGGGCGATATAGGTATTGGCATCAAATCTCTTCGCCAACTTATCTGCCTGGTGGTCGAGGTATGACTCAACTGCGTAACGCCCGGTCTCATCTCCCTGAGGCTGGCGACCAAAGCGCACATCCATCTCAGATTCAGTGCGGTAAGTCAGGTGGGCAATTCTGCGGGCAATTCCCATTCCATCGAGTGGTCCGCGGCTCTGCTCGTAGTAATCCCCGCCGTTAAAATTCGGGTCAGATTTAATGGCGCGAATTTGAATCGCTGCGGTACCGATTTGATCGCCCGTTGCAACGGCAGATGAGCCGATGGTGCAGATTGCACCGACGCGATCAGGTAATTGAATCGCCCATTCCAGCGAGCGCATTCCACCTAGCGATGGGCCCACAGCAAGTAGGTACTTTTCGATTCCAAGTGCATCGCTAAATGCAACTTCTGCATTGACCATGTCGCGAATCGTGACGATGGGAAAGCGCGACCCGTAACGTTTTCCATCAGGGGCAATACTTGAAGGTCCTGTAGATCCCTGACATCCGCCGATGACATTGGGACAGATGATGAAGTATTTATCTGTATCAAAGGGAAGTCCTGGGCCGACCATCTGTGGCCACCAACCGGTGACATCAGACCAACCAGTCATTGCATGGTTAATCAGAATTGCATTGGATTTATCTTTATTGAGTGTGCCCCACGTTTGATATGCGATGGTGATATCGGGAAGCTCTTCACCACTCTCCAGAATGAGCGAACCAATATTGATGAATTTACGATCGCCTGGATCATCGCCCTCAAGCCACGCACCGGTGACTTCGGTTGTAGGTCGCTTGCTCATATATAAATCCTTCACGCACTTGCAGCTGCTTCTGGTTTGAATCAGAGAGCGAACTACCTGGTCGTCACCCGGAGCACCCCACCGCGGTGGAGGGTTGCCGTCTAGTCAGCCGGGGCTTTCAACTAGAACTCGTGACCGGTGCAAATATTACCCGAAGATTCCGGCAACTACTTTTGGATGGAGCTCCTTACGCATCGCAGTAAAGGATTGTGCGGGCCATCCTGCGGTAAAGACGCGGCGCAAGAGCAGG
>JBILBB010000153.1:0-2803 GCA_044353955.1 Candidatus Planktophila sp.
TACTGCAAAGGGAAGTGCTAGCGGAAGAAGAGTTGGTCCCAACTTCTCACTTGATATCGCATTCGGGTCAATCTGCCCAGTAAGAGTAATTGCAGATGCAGCAAGGAGAAGGCCAAGGAACATGGATCCTGAATCGCCCATAAAGATTTTTGCTGGGTGAGCGTTATGGGGCAGGAATCCAATACAGACACCGATGATCACTGCGGTAATTAGTGATGGTGCACCTGCGCGATTAAAGCCATAAACCACTGCCAATACATATGCGAAGGCGAAGAATGCTGCACCTGAAATTGCAACAATTCCAGCAGCGAGCCCATCTAAACCATCAATAAAGTTAACGGCGTTAATAGTGATGAGAACAATGAGAACGGTGACTAATTGGCCAATACTTGGCGGCAAGGTAATGACGCCATTAATCGGAAGCCAGAGCACTTGAATTCCAAAGAGGAGCAAGATTCCTGCAGAGAGCGCTTGTCCGGCCAACTTTGTAAGTGCATCGAGCTCGAAGCGATCATCGATTAGGCCGATTGCTACCAAGAGAGTTGCCGCCAGAAAAATGCCCAGCGTTTCACGACCAAATGATTTACCTACGAGTGAGAGATGACTGACCATCGCAAATGTCAGCGCCATCGCAATCCACATTGCGAGGCCGCCCCAACGAGGTGTCGGGGTGGTATGAATGTCGCGGGTACGGATGTGTGCAACGGCTCCGAACTTCAAAGCCCATGTTCGAACAAATGGTGTGACTACATAACAGAGCGCTGCCGCTAAGAGCAGGGTTACTAAGTACTCACGCATTTATAGAGACTTCTCTTCAGTTCAATTTAGGCTTCGTAGATTGGGAATTTTGCAGTGAGCGCATGTACATCAGATTTGATACCTGCATGCACTGTTGCATCATCGCTCTTAATCGCACGGGAAATCAGCGAAGCAATCGTCTTCATCTCGGGTGTGCCCATGCCCTGTGTTGTAGTCGCAGGTGTACCAACGCGAATACCTGAAGTGACTGAAGGTGCTTCTGGATCGTAAGGAATTGAGTTCTTATTGAGAACGATTCCTGCAGCGCCGCAACGTTCGTCCGCAACTTTGCCGTTGACTCCAGTTGAGCGAATATCAATGAGCGCCAAGTGAGTCTGTGTTCCGCCAGAGACTGCACGCATTCCTTCTTCTTCCAGCGCTGCAGCAAGTGTCTGCGCATTGACGATGACATCTTTTGCATACTTTTGATAAGCCGGTGTTGCGCACTCTGCGAGCGCAACAGCCTTGCCTGCAACTGCAGACATGATTGGTCCGCCCTGCATTCCTGGGAAGACTGCCTTATCAATCGCAGCTGCATGCTCTGCCTTAGACAAAATCATTCCACCGCGTGGTCCGCGCAAAACTTTATGCGTTGTAAATGAGACAACATCTGCATAAGGAACAGGAGATGGGATCGCCTTACCTGCAACAAGTCCCACAAAGTGCGCTGCATCTACCCACATGATTGCGCCGACTTCATCGCAGATTGCACGGACCTTCTCAAAATCAATCAGTGATGGATAGGCAGTTGCACCCGAACAGATCATCTTTGGCTTATTGGCAATTGCAAGGTCGCGGAGTTCATCGTAATCAATCAGCTCGTTATCTTGGCGAACACCGTAAGAGACGATGTTGAACCACTTGCCCGAGAAGTTAACTTTTGAACCGTGTGTGAGGTGGCCACCGTGTGGAAGTGACATCGCCAAGACGGTATCGCCTGGCTTTGTAAATGCTTGATAGACAGCGATATTTGCACTGGCGCCAGAGTGTGGCTGAACGTTTGCATGCTCGGCGCCGAAGAGAGCCTTTGCGCGTTCGATTGCAATAACTTCAGCTTTATCTACTTCCTCGCAACCACCGTAGTAGCGCTTACCGGGATAGCCCTCTGCATACTTATTTGAAAGTGTTGAACCAAGAGCTGCCAACACTGCACGTGATGTGAAGTTCTCAGATGCGATGAGTTGAAGGTTGGTCTGTTGTCTCTTAAGTTCTGAAAGGAGTACACCTGCAATATCGGGATCTTGCTTCGATAGAAGTGTGAAATCTGGGCCATAGAAAGTTTCGGACATGGGCGCCAGCCTAATAGTTACTGAACAAAAATGTGAGGTATAACTTCTGTCATCTCAGCCACGGAGATAGCCCCCGCACGAATGATGCGCGGTTGGCCCTCAGAGAAGTCGACGATTGAGGAGCTCGGTCCTGATTTCAGAGCGCCGTTATCGAAGGCTACGGCGATATCCCACTCTTTAAGTTGGGTTCTATTGAGTTTAAGCATCGGCTCACTTCCCGCAGGTGATGCACTGGCAACTGCAAGCGGCCCAGACTCTTTTAAAAGCGCTCGGACAAATTTAGATTTAGGAACGCGAACGCTGACTGCATCAAGTGCTTGGTCATCTCCAAGATCCCAATTCAGTGATCTATTTGGTTTAAGGGTGAGCGAGAGCATGCCTGGCCAGAATTGATCCATCATCACTTGCGCATCTTCTGAAATATCACGAGTGATTCCTTGGATTGTCTGGGCGCTATGGCCAAGGACTTGAGCCGCAACTCCGAGTTCATCTCCACGCAGAACATGCATGGCACGAACAGCAAATGGTGAAAATGCATTAGCGAGGTAGACATATCCATGTTCGAGTGGGGCGACGATGACATATCCATCGCGCAGAGATTTCAGTGCACGTGCAAGATGCTTCTTCGTTTCGCCTTGTTTGAGATCAACGCGTGGCGCCATCGTTATCTCCTCACTGCTGTCGTAAATCGTGGTCGACCGGTTAAATCCTTGTGG
>JBILBB010000038.1:0-8267 GCA_044353955.1 Candidatus Planktophila sp.
GAGTTGGTGATGAATTCTCAATCAGATAGGTGACTTTTCCAAGCTTTACTCCAAGGAGTTTTGCATAAGAAGCAGCTTTTGCGCGAGCGTTCTTTACCGCTGCCGTGCGTGCTGCATCTGTCGCTTTTGTATTATCAAGAACAAATGGTGTTGCACCATTGAGTTGAAGGCTATCTCCACCAGCTGCAACGATTGAATCAACGACATCCCCGGCTGTAGCAGCTGCTCTAACAACGATTGTGAATGTCTGAGAAGCGCGATACCCAATCAAAGTTGAAGTGTTGTTCTCATACTTGTACTCAGGGTTGATTGAAACGCTCTGGGTAGCAATATCTTTCTTATCGATCTTTGCAGCCAATAACGCAGCGCGAACAGCAGCAGATGTCTTTGCTGTTGCAGCAAGCGCCTCTTTGCTCGTTGCGCCTACATTAGTTGCAACAGCGCTGATTCGTACTGCATCTGGGACCACCTTTACCGCACCTTGTGAATTCACAGTGATATAGCGAGGTGGAGCAGCTTGCGCCGATGGGGCGATTACTGCCGCCATAGCGATTGTCAGTGCTGCGATTGCTGAGATTCGTGTACGAGTAGTCATGTATCTATTATCCATTATTTGCTGAGTTAAGCCTTATAGATTCCTGTGTGATCTCGGAGCATTCGTTCGAGTGAGAAATACTGGTGAGCGCGTGCCTTGCCTGCTGCGCCCAACTTACTTCTCAAAGCTGAATCTGTTACTAGTGTCGATAAAGCACTTGCCATCGCACCTGCCTGAGGTGCGCTAAGAAAGCCAGTCACATCATTTTCGACGATATCCGAAATTGATCCAACTGCAGGAGCAACAATTGGTAAGCCAGCTTGAGCAGCTTGAATCAAGGTCAGTGGAATGCCTTCATTATCACTAGTCAGAATTGCGATATCACTTGCTGCAAATAATTTATCAATATCTTTACGCCATCCAAGGAAAGTAACGGGCAAATTCTCTCTGTGTGCTCGCTCTTTGCACTCTTCAAATAGTTCGCCTTCGCCAGCAACTAAGAAGTTCA
Organism: Candidatus Planktophila sp.; assembly: GCA_044353955.1. Lineage (GTDB taxonomy): Bacteria > Actinomycetota > Actinomycetes > Nanopelagicales > Nanopelagicaceae > Planktophila. The sequence goes on from JBILBB010000038.1 coordinate 1,044, forward strand.
CTGCCATTTTTCGCTCAACCATCCGCGATGCAATATTCAGCAATCTATCCGGTCGCTTGATTTGAGTTAAGCGACCAACAAAGGTGCAGTAAATCGCTGCTGGGTCGAGTTCAAGTTCCCTGCGAAGAGAAGCCTTATCTGCTGTCTTTGGTTCAGGTAACCCAGGAAAGAAGACGCTGTATTGCGAGGCTTTTCCAACGCCAACTGCTAGCAAATCCTTCTTAACTTCGTTGCCGATTGCAATCAGATGGTCAGTCTTTCCCGCCAAAAACTTCTCGATGGCAATCACAAGTTTTACCTTCCAGCCAGAGAAATAGCCGTGCAGCAAGTGGCCGTGGAAGGTATGAATTCTTGTTGCACTGCGTCCTGCGATGATTGATGCAAGGCGACCCAGGACTCCAGCTTTAGCTGTATGTGTATGAATTACATCTGGGTTAAATTTACGAATCGTTGAAACTAATCCGATAAATGCTTTTAGATCTGAGATTGGAGAGACTGAGCGACCGAGCCCTGCAATACGAGTTGCTTTGATATCAGTTGCAACTTCATCGAGGTAATCGGCCTCAGTCTCATCGCAATAGCCGGTAATCAATACCTGCTCGAATTTGCTGGAATCAAGACCGCGCATCAATTCAGCCACAATGACAGCAGGACCACCCACATTCATGCGGGCGATAATCTGCATAACCTTGATGCGCTGCGCCATGTGGTTATCTTCTCGCAAAAAGGCGGGATAATTGCACTTATGAGTAGTGGGCAATTCGTATCTAACTGCACAGCAGATGCCATGGCCCGCGCCGCCGAACAGTTAAAGGCAGGTTGGCTCGTGGCTTTCCCCACTGAAACCGTTTATGGACTTGGGGCGGATGCAACCAACGCCGATGCTGTTGCCAGAATATATAAGGCGAAAGGCCGCCCCGCGGATCACCCGCTAATCGTCCACCTTGGAGATATGCAAGATATTGCCGAATGGTCAAAAGAAATTCCTGATTATGCAATCGCGCTTGCTCGTAGTTTTTGGCCAGGACCAATGACGCTTATCTTGAAGAGAAGCTCACTGGCAAAAGATTTCATCACTGGGGGACAAGAAACTGTTGGATTGCGAGTTCCAGACCATGTCATTGCACTTGCGCTGCTAAATGAGTTTAAGAAGTTGGGCGGCAAAGGAATTGCGGCCCCTAGCGCCAATCGCTTTGGACATGTATCACCAACAACTTCAGCTGCTGTAACTGCCGAGCTTTCAGAGTATTTAGAGGAGAACGATCTGATTCTCGATGGTGGCCCATCGCAGGTAGGAGTTGAATCAACGATTATTGATTGCACAGGAGAGCTTCCAAAGATTCTGCGCCCAGGCGCAATTACCGAAGAGATGATTACTGGAGTAACCGGTCTGGTAATTGCTGATTCGGTTTCAGATATACGAGTAAGTGGATCACTTGAAAATCATTACTCGCCAGCTGCAAAAGTGATTCTCGATATCGCACCAGCAAGTGGTGACGGATTTATCGCGCTTTCAAATATCGAGACTCCTGCAGGTGTCGTTCGCCTTGCATCACCACAGAACAATGAAGAGTTTGCTCGTCTTTTGTACACCGCACTTCGTAGCGCAGATCAACAGGAACTAGCCAGGGTTGTGGTCGCACAACCAGCTGGCGATGACATCTCTGTTGCTATTCGCGACCGATTACTGCGTGCCAGCCGCGGTCGTTGAGGTGATAAAGTTCGCGTTCTAGCGCAGTAATAGCGTTAGTTCTTTAGTGGGGCCTATAGCTCAGCCGGTAGAGCAACGGACTTTTAATCCGTGGGTCGACAGTTCGAGCCTGTCTGGGCCCACACATGTATCTTCACTCAGTGAAGAAAAGTACCTCGTGGATTCCCGCGTATATAACTCTTGGAATTATCTGGGGCTGCTCATTTATCTTTATCAAGATGGGTCTTGAATTCCTCACACCATTTGGAGTCGCATTCGTACGTTGCTTTTTAGGTGCGCTGACGCTTCTTGCTGTCGCTCGAATTCGTGGATTTAAATTACCGAGAAATCGTAAGGCACAACTTCATATCTGGGTTGTAGCGATCTTTCTCAATGTCCTTCCAGGAATTTTCTTCGCACTTGCTGAAACAGCAGTCACGTCCGTGCTTGCAGGAATTATTAACGCTGTAACTCCTCTGATGACCTTGATTGCAATTCTCCTGGTCAACCGCGAAGAGAAGGCAAAGACCTTCCAAGTAATGGGACTTCTTATTGGCTTCCTTGGAGTCTTGACAGTGCTCGGTGCTTGGAAAGGATTTGGAGATAACCCGCTCTGGGCAATCCTTGTGCTTCTCTCAGCAGTCGCCTGTTATGGAATCTCATTCCCGTATACGCGCAAATATGTAATGCCACTAGGAATTCAACCGGAATCAATAGTCTCGATGCAACTCGTTCTTGCAACTCTGACCTTGCTGCCATTCTTTTTATTTGACGGAGTCTCGAGCTATAGCCCTGAATTAGAACCAGTACTCGCGATGATTGCACTGGGTGTATTTGGTAGCGGTTTCGCTTATTTGTGGAACTTTAAGGTTATGGCGCTTGCTGGAAGTGCAATCGCGAGCTCGGTAACTTACATAACTCCAGTAGTTGCAATCATTGTGGGAGTCATCTTTCTCAATGAGAAGTTAACCTGGAACGAGCCAGTCGGCGCGCTCATTGTTTTGCTTGGTGCAGCAATTGCCCAAGAGCGTTTAAAACTTAAGAGATAGAGAAGCCGACAGGGCGCTCTCCTTGAGAATTGTCGTCTAGGCTCTCAGAACTTTCTCTAGCCTTTTGTTGAACCGAGCGTTAATCCTGCAATAAATTGCTTACGCAGTACGAAGAAGAGAATCACTGTTGGAAGCGCGGCGATGATTGCACCAGCTGCCAAGAGGTTAAAGTCGGTTACATACTGTCCTTGCAGACGGCGCAAAGCAGATGTGATTGGGCGCTTTGAGTCATCTGACATCAAGACCAGAGCCCAGAAGAATTCGTTATAGATCCAGGTCGTCATCAAGACGCTGAGGGCAGCAAGGGCTGGACGCAAGAGCGGAAGAATGACGTTCCAATAGTGGCGGAATACATTGGCGCCATCGATAGTGGCTGATTCAGAGATTTCCTTCGGAATCGTCTTCATATAAGAAGAGAGCACAAAAGCTGCAAAGCCCACCTGGAATGCCACGTGGACAAGGATCAGACCTGCGTAGTTGTTATAGAACATATTGCGGTTGCCGAAGAGTTCTCCGACCCAGATAAACATCCAGAAGACTGGGATATAGGTAAGAACGATTGGCAACATATTTCCAGCTGTGAAGAGCAACAAGAGGGTGAGATTAAACCTAAATTTATAGCGAGTAACAACGAATGCAATCAAAGAACCAAAGAAGAGAGTCAGGATTACAGCCGGAATTGTGACTATTGCGGAATTGACAAGGTATCCAACAATTTGCATCTCTTTCACGGCATTTACATAATTATCAAAATTAAGACTTCTTGGCCAAGAGAAAATTCCATAAGAAATGATTTCGTTATATGGGCGAAGTGAGGTCCATACTGTCCACAGAATTGGGAAAATCCAAACAAAGGCAAAGAATCCGATAAAGATTGAGATGAATGCATCCTTGCGCTTCTGCTTGTCGCGATACTTTTTGTTTCTTACGATTTCAGCGCTCACTTGAGATCCTCCTTAAAGACAATACGGAGGTAAGTGATGATCGGCACGATGCAGAGCACCAGCAGGATTACAGCATAAGCAGCGCCCTTCATAGAGATGCCTTGGCCAGCAAAATTCTGGAAGACAAGAAGGTTGAGCAGAGGGAAAATTGTTGGGCTGCCGTAGATGATGTATACCAAGTCGAAGGCGCGCAGAGACTCAATTAGGGTAATTACAACGATGATGATGTTTACCGGTTGCATCGTCGGCAAGATAATCTTGCGGAAAATCTGCCACTCAGTAGCCCCATCGATAGCTGCCGCTTCCTTGAGCGCAGGATCAACTGATTTAAGGCCAGATAAATAGAGCAACATGATGTAACCAATGTGTCGCCATGATGCGACGCCCAAAATTACCCAGGTATTTATATCTGGGTTACCCCAGATAGATATCGCATTGCCAATATCTAGACCCATCAACCCCTGAACGAATCCACCAGGTTGGAACATAAAGTTCCAGATAATTCCGATGACTGCGAGAGAGAGCACAACTGGAAGGTAGAAGATGGATTCATAGAAGGCATGGCCTTTAATGCCTCGATCAACTTGATAGGCAAGCAGAATTCCCAGAGGTGTAGCAACTAGTATGAAGAAAGCGAGCCAAACTCCATTGTTCTTGAGCGCTTCGTAGAAAAGTGGCTCATTAAAGAATATGGACTTGTAATTTTGAATACCCGCCCACCGAATATCAGAGAGGCGAATTCCGTTCCAATAAGTGAACGAGAGAATTATTGTTACTACGGCAGGAACCCAGAGAAGAATAATCTGAAGGAGCGTTGGGATGCCAACAAACGCGGAGAGCGTAAAGCGATCTGTCTTGGAAAGAGTACGGCGGCTACGAGTTTTTTTACCCGCAGCCGCCGTCTTCATACCTTTAACCTACTAGAATTCTAATTAATTGACAAAGTAAATGTCAGTTAATTAGTTCTTAGGAAGTGCATCCCATTGTGCCTGTACGTTTTCGAGGATCTTGTTGATATCAGAAGGCTTCTTAATGAAGCTCTGGATAGCTGGACCAACAACTGGACCTGCAAAGTCTCCACGAGCATCGCGATCCAAGAAGAACATGATGTTCTGCGCTGAACCAAGGACAGCCAACTTCTGCTTGTTGAATGAATCGTATGAAGAAGTATCAAATGAACGCGATACATAGATATTTGTATCGCCAGCCTTGATTGCTTCTTTAATTCCTTCTGGAGATGCCCAGAATTCAGCAAGAGCCTTTCCGCCCGCTACGTTCTTACCATTAGCAGCGACTGAAACACCATCGAGTGGCGCATCAATTGTGTCGCGACCCCACTTTGGGTTGATTTCTGGGAATGGAACGACCCATAGATCGTCGTAATCTGCCTGTGACTTCGCCTTGAAGTCGTTAGCAAACCATGAACCCATCATCATTGCGCCGGTCTTCTTCTGGAGAAGAAGGTCGCGCATGCCGTCCCATGAGATATCCAAGACGTTTTCGTTCATGAATGGGATGAGCTGTGCGAAGTACTTGAAGGTTTCCTTGGTCTTAGCATCAGTCCACTTTGCGCGACCGTTAAGTAGGTCGATGTGGTACTTGTAACCGTTGATGCGTGCGTTAAGGATGTCGAATGTACCCATTGCTTCCCAGCCGCCTTTAGCGCCGAGTGAGTATCCAACAAGACCCTTCTTCTGTGTAAGAGTCATCAACTTAATGAAGTCATCCCAGGTATCAATCTTCTCTGGGTTCATTCCAATTTCCTTAACCATTGACTTGCGGTAGTGCAGAGCCCATGGGTAGTAAGTAGTTGGGATGATGTATGGCTTCTTAGTTACTGGGCTTGTTGCACCCTTGATTGCCGCAGTAGGAAGCGATCCCTTGAGGCGGTTAATTTCGCGAGTGAGATCTGCTAGAAGTCCCAGTTCACCGAAGTGGTTTGAGCGGTATCCAGCCATCCAGCCAAATGCATCATCAGGTGAACCCTGCATGATTTGTGCAAAGTTGTTCTGGAAGTCATCTGAGTTGACTTGCTGAGCGACAACCTTGGCACCTGTCTTCTTTGTAAATGCGTCGTTCACTGCCTTAGCAATCTTGTCGCCTGTTGCTCCACCGCCGCGAGTAGTCCAACGAACCGTGCTGCCCTTCAAACGACGACCTGATGCGGCATCCGCTGATCCAGCTGCAAGTGTGCTACCGGCGGCTAGGCCTAGTCCACCAACTGCAGCGCCTTTGATCAACGAACGGCGAGAAAACGAATTCGTATCTTCTGACATTTTCTTCCTATTCTCTTAATGTGTGACTTCGAAGTCATGAGGTACCTGGAGGGGCCTGGTTGCCGCATGTGGGGATACCTTATGACGGAATAGGCTCAAAACCAAAGAAATTAGATAACAAACGCGTTACAACAGGGGCTACAGGGGGGGTAAACCTAGGCCTTTTCCTCAAGGATGGGTGAAAAGCCGACAGGTAGCTCAAGTCGATTCGCTGCCAGCAATTTGGTGTCGCTCAAGATTTTCTTGGTCTCAGCATCAGCGACGATGATTCCGCCAGAGAGGATTACCGCTCTTTCACAGAGCTCGAGAGCATAAGGAAGATCGTGTGTAACCATCACGATTGTCACATCAAGTGAACGAACCACATCTGCCAATTCACGGCGGCTTGCAGGATCTAAGTTTGATGAAGGTTCATCCATCACCAGAATCTCAGGCTTCATCGCGAGAACAGTGGCTACAGCAACTCTGCGTCGTTGCCCAAAAGATAAGTGATGTGGTGCGCGATCTTTAAATTCAAGCATTCCAACCTGGGATAGCGCTTCATCAACGACTGAATCTAGTTCAGCGCCACGAACCCCCATGTTGTAAGGACCAAATGCAACATCCTCGCCAACGGTCGGCATAAAGAGTTGATCATCTGGATCTTGAAAGACGATTCCCACCTTTGAGCGGATTCTTTTTAAACCTTCTTTATCTTTCGCATCAACAATTTCACCGGCAATACGAACTTCACCTTGCATCGTTGGGTGAATACCGTTCATATGCATAACGAGCGTTGTCTTACCTGCACCATTAGGTCCAAGAAGCGCGACTCGTTCACCCTTCTTAATTTCAAGGTTTACTCCGAAGAGCGCTTGGTTTCCATCGGGATATGCAAAGGCAAGATCTTTGATGAGCAGGCTTAGGGCAGTAGTCATTTCTTAACCAATCACTCGGAAAATCAGAGATATCAAGAGAGCAAAGAATGGAAGTGCAAGAGCTATGAGCCATGAACTCATTTCAACTTTCTTACTTTCCGTGTGTGGAAGTTCTCCTGTAAATCCTCTAGAGAGCATCGCAAGGTGGACTCGCTCTCCTCTTTCATAAGATCGAATAAAGAGAGCAGCAGCCGAAGTGGCAATGACCTTCCAATGCTTAATACCAGTTGCGTGAAAACCTCGAGACTCGCGAGCAATCTTCATTCGCTCCATCTCATCACTTATGACATTTACATATCGCAACATGAAAGATGCGATTTGCACCATTAGTAATGGCAACTTAAGGCG
>JBILBB010000154.1:0-2750 GCA_044353955.1 Candidatus Planktophila sp.
TCACCGATAGTTATTTCTAGCTTGCTATCAGCATGGCGAGAATTAAAGACATTCTGTCCCAGCATCTTTGCGCTGCCCTTTGTGCCATCAACAATTAACCAACTGGTCTCTCTCATATTGCAGGAAACCACCGTCTCGCAAACTGTATTGCCCAAGGTGTAATTGACTCGCGTTGTCTCATCAACGCCACCGTGATGCTTTACCGACTGCACAGATAGATTTGATACTGCAGGAAAGTCCAACAACCACAAAGGCGCCACAGTGGCATAGGGACCTAAGTCATACAGAATTCCCCCACCGATCTTTGGATCAAGGCGAATATCTGAATCATCTAAACCGTCGTAGGTAAATCCCGAACGAATGCGAGTGATCTCACCCAATTGACCAGACTTAACAATCTCTTCAATACGTTGCGTGCGCGGATGCCATCTATTCCACGATGCCTCAACAAATAAAACTCCCGCCTTCGCAGCAACATCCATCGCCTCGCGAACCTCTGCCGCATTCATCCCAAGTGGCTTTTCGCACAAGACATGCTTGCCCGCCTTCATTGCGCGGATAGCTACAGGTAAATGAAAAGCATTGGGCAGAGATATATAGACGCCATCTACTTCAGGGTCTGCAAATAACTGGTCGTAATCCAAATAGATCTTGCCATTAGGCGAGATAGTCAACGCCTTCTTTGCATCCCTGGATGCCACTGCATATATCTCGCCCACATTAGAACGCGTAATGGCTGGATATAGCGCCTTCTTGGCAATCATTCCCGCGCCGACAAATCCCCATTTAAATGTACTCATGGGAACACTCTAATTCGCATCCACACCAGATTCAGGTCTTTTCTTGCCGCCATGAACAGCTTTCATCTAGCCGAACCCCCCACCTGCCCCGTAACCTTGCTCTAGTCCAATGCGGACTGTACTTATACGGAGAGGCACCACAATGGACGAAAGATCCTTACTAAAGCAGTGGAACCAGATGCGCGCTCAGATTATTCAATCTCAGGTAGCACCAGCACTTGTTCTCACAGCAATTTTCATCATGTCAAGCCTAGGAATGTTCACTGATGCAACTGATGGCGCAAAGTTCCTTGCTATCGGAACAGCTGCAGCGACAGGTATCTTGGCAATCATCAGCCAATATGCAGCAGTACGTGAAGGCGAAGCACTGCTCGTTGATCTCAAGCGCGTTGAAAAGCCATCAAACCTTGCAAAGAAGATCGCAGATTCTCGCGGACTTCTCTCACTCTCAGCGATTGCAATCGTCGGCCTCGGAGTCGGTATCTTCGCACTCGTCGTGTGGGCGGTTCTCGGTTAAATATGAAAATTGGTCTTCTACTCATTGCGATTTACACGGTAGCAATCCTTACCCTTGTAATTCGCACTGACCGACCTCGCAAGAACCGCCAGCGCCTTACGGGGCGCGGCGGTGACTTCGAGTAGAACTAAGCGGCTTCCACGCACCAGTACTCAGTAACGCCCACGCAACTAAGAGCGGCTGAAATAAAAGCCTCACAAATCGCTCAGCCCCAGTATCGAGACCAAATGCATCTACACCATTAACAAATTGCGAGATATTTCCCCAGAAGATCGCCACAAAGAAGATCGCAGTAAGCCAACCAATCACCACGCGATGTTTCCAGAAGACCAGCAACCCAATGCCTAAGGCAATCTCGACAAAACCTGATGCCAGCACAACTTCATTTGCCCACTGCTGTAGCTGCGTCGGCACTTGCGCCTGAAACTCAAGTCGTCTCGTTGTCAGATGACTGAAACCTGTAGATATCAGCGCGATACCCAAGATGCTCTGCGGAATACGCTTTAGAAAATTCATTTATTGGTCGGCTATTGCTTAATTATCGAGATTGAACAAACAAGGAAAATCGGTTTTGTAGTAGGTGGCTCCGACTCAGGTTGGACTACAACCTTTGCATAAATAAGATCACCCTCAACAATCTTTTTGAGGAGCTTTTCATCACCGATTCCATAAGCAAGCATTCCTCGAGTTCCAAAACTTACTGAACCGCTGCCTTTACCAACCCAATATGCATCAAAATATTCGACGCCCTGTTCATTATAGAAACTTTGTACCAAGGCCCTCAATGCAAAACGTTTCTTGTCGTACTGGTGAATATCTTTCTTCATGAGAAGCAAAGTTCTCTCACTCACCTCTTTGAAAGCAGGAGTTTTGCTTCGGCACGCTGGCCAGGCTGCAACGGCAACATTTGACGAAACTATTTGAGTGCTGAGCATTACCAGCATAGTTAAGGAAACGGCAATCAACTTCTTGGCCATAGTTATTCTCCTAGTTCTTGACTTAAAAATTGACACTGTCTCCCTCATCTCCATTCAACTCTTAAAAGGCTCTAATTGGGCGAACATTCTTAGTAGTGTTCTTTCCGTCTGCACCTAAACCTGCATATGAGCCGCCAAGGAATTGACACAGTGCATTGTGATATCCCGACTCAGTAGACATCCAGAATGATCCTGAGCCGCCCTCGACCAAATACTTATCTGTCATCGCATATTTAAAGAGCAAATCCATATCTCCACGCGATGGAAGCGACCAATCACTCTTCCCGCCGCCGGTGTAACTTCGCGCAAGATGTGCCGCACCCTGTGTGCACTTAGCAACCATTAAAGCTGTGTTCTGAACACTTGTACCGATTTCTTCTCCAAGAAAAGATTCAAGTGATTCAAGGCCAAAAGAGCCAGGCTTCTTCTGGAAATTTCCGTAATCGCTTCCCGCAT
>JBILBB010000028.1:0-9422 GCA_044353955.1 Candidatus Planktophila sp.
AGGGGAATCCTTACCTGTTGTGGTTGCACCGGGGTCTCGAGTAATCGGTTCTGCGATGAATAACAATGGTCGCCTTATTGTGCGTGCAACGCGAGTGGGAAGCGATACAGAGTTAGCTCGTATTACATCGATGGTTGTGGCAGCTCAAGGAAGTAAGACTCCAGTACAGGCTAAGGCAGATAAAATTGCTGCCTACTTTGTTCCGATTGTTACCGTTCTTGCAGCGCTTACTTTCGAAGGTTGGTACTTGTTTGGTGAAAAATCACTGACCTACTCAATATCTACTGCAATTACCGTTCTCGTTATTGCTTGCCCATGTGCGCTAGGTCTTGCTACCCCTGTCGCTCTCTTAGTTGCATCCGGCCGTGGCGCTCTGCGCGGAATAGTTCTGCGTAATCCCCGAGCGCTAGAAGCCTCTCAAAGCATTGATGTAGTTGTACTTGATAAGACAGGAACCCTTACTGAGGGCGAAATGTCGGTTCGTGAATTTACTCTCTCACCATCTGCCAGCAAGGTTCTCGGCACAGAATTTAGTAGCCTACTTTCTGAGAAGAACATCCTCTCTACCGCTCTCGCACTTGAAAGTCAGAGCGATCACCCAACTGCTAAATCGATAGCAGCGTTTGCTCTTGCTCAAGGAGCAGCGCAACTTCCTGTAGATCAACTGACACAAACACCTGGCGTCGGTGTTGCTGCGCGAGTAAATATCGGTGGGAAATCACCAGTTGTTCTGATTGGTTCACCTGCTTCTGTTGCGCATAGTTGCATTGCATTTGATTCAGAGATTATCGCTGCAATTGAGAGTGCTGAGAGAAATTCATATGCAGTATCAGTCCTTGCCTGGGATGGTGTTGCTCTGGCCGTCTTCGCATCTGGCGATATTGTCAAAAGTGATGCAGCGGCGACTGTTCAAGAGTTACAGAGACGAGGAATTACTACGTGGTTGGTCTCGGGCGATAATGAACAGAGCGCAGCAAGTATCGGCCATAAGGTTGGAATCGCAGCAACTCATATCATTGCCCATGCATCACCTGAAGATAAGTTGTCGAAGGTTTCATCTCTGCAGAGCCAAGGCCACCGGGTTTTAATGATTGGTGATGGCGTTAATGATGCTGCAGCACTTGCTCAGGCTGATTTAAGTATCGCCATGGGCACTGGAACAGATGCTGCAATGTCGAGCGCAGATATCACCTTGATGCGACCAGAGCTTGCGGCAGTCACTGAAGCTTTAGATCTGTCGAAGAAAACGCTCTCAACAATTAAGGGAAATCTCACCTGGGCATTTGCCTATAACGTCATCGGTATTCCAATAGCAGCACTTGGTTTTGCAACACCGATATATGCAGCAGCTGCGATGGCTATTAGTAGCCTCTTTGTTGTCAGTAACTCCCTACGTTTAAAATAGGAAATTACTTGAAGTAAAAGATCTCGGAAATGAGAAAAGGCGCTGAAATCAGCGCCTTTTCTCATACTTCATCCCTACATTGGTAGCGGGGGCAGGATTTGAACCTACGACCTCTGGGTTATGAGCCCAGCGAGCTACCGAGCTGCTCCACCCCGCGTCGGAAGTGCAATCATAGGCGTAACGCCTACGCTTCACCAAATCCGTTGATGTGAAGAGAAATTACTTACGTGCCTGCGCAGCAATCGCTGCAGCAAGTGCCGCCTTTAGTCGATCTTGTGCTCGACCGTATGCAGCGAAATCTCCCTTTGCAAGAGCAGCTTGTCCATCAGAGAGCGCTTGCTTTGCACGTTGCAACGCGCTGGCAAGATCTGCTGAACTGTTATTTGTCGTTGCATCTGGATTTGATGTTGTTGATGATGAAGTTCCAGAGTTACCACCGAATACTTGATCCAGTGCACCCTTAAGAGAACTATCAAATCCAATGACATCTCCAAATGAGACAAGTACTTTCTGCAGAAGTGGATATGCCGCAGTATTTGATGTCGCTCTTACATAAACTGGCTGAACGTAGAGCAAACCATTTCCAACCGGCAAGGTAAGAAGGTTTCCAAGTACAACATCTGATCCACCTTGGCGAAGAAGCGAAAGTGTATTTGCGACTTCTGGCTTAGCTTCAAAGTTAGATGCCACCTGAGATGGACCTGCGATATTTGTACTGCGTGGCAGCTGAAGTACGGACATCTTTCCGTAATCAGGCCCTGCAGTTGAATTCACAGCAGCAAATGCTGACAAGTTTTCTCGGCCACCACGAGGTACAAATGGTGTGGTCAACGAGAATGCTGGTGTCTTAGAACCAGGCATTTGAAGCGTCATGTAGTAAGGAGGTTGCGCTCCTGCATTTGCACCGAATGTTGAAGGATCTGTTGGTACACGCCAGAAATCTTGACCGCCGTAGAAGGCATCAGAGTTCTTCACGTGATACGAGCTCAAGATGTCGCGCTGTACACGGAAGATATCTTCCGGATATCGAACATGATCGAGTAAATCCTTCGACATCGTGCTCTTTGGCTTAACGCTGTCAGGGAATGCCTTCATCCATGTCTTCAGGACTGGATCCTTCGTATCCCACTGGTAAAGGCTCACTGATCCGTCATATGCATCAACAGTTGCCTTCACTGAGTTTCGTATGTAATTCACTGTTGTATTTGATTGCGCAGTTACCGCAGTTGAGTTTGCAGTGAGTGCATCTGCTGTCGAAGTCGAGAGAGATGTTGTTCTTGCATATGGGTAGCCAGCGCTAGTTGTGTAGCCATCGATAATCCAAAGAACTTTGCCATCAACGATTGCTGGATATGGATCTCCATCAAGTGTGAGCCAAGGAGCTACCTTCGCTACGCGCTCACGAGGCTCGCGGTTATAAAGAATCTTTGAATCCGCGTTAATCAAGCTTGAGAGAAGAATTCTCTGTTCTTGATACTTAACAGCGAAGAGTAATTTATTGAGAAGATTTCCTACAGGCACTCCGCCGTCTCCTGTATATGTGTAATTCTTCTGACCATTTGGTGAAGCATCGTCTGGATAATCAAATTCGACTGGGTTCTTAGTCTTCTTTCCACCGATGATTGAGTAATCGGGAACATTCTCACCGAAGTAGATGCGAGGCTGGAAATCGCCTAGCCCCTTTGTTGGTGGAAGATCACCGACTGCAAAGTTTGGCTTTCCATCGGCATCGACGGTATTTCCAAATGCAGCGACGAATCCAAAGCCGTGGGTATAAACAAGGTGATCGTTAATCCAGTTACGGCTTGGGTTACCTTCAATATTAAGTTCACGAACTGCAACAACGGTATCGCGTGAAACTCCGTTGATCTTGTAGCGATCAACATCGAGTGACTGCGGGAATGTGTAGTAAGGCTTGATCTGCTGAAGCTGTCTAAATGTTGCAGAGACGACATTTGGATCCATCAATCTGATGTTGGCGATAGTTGCAGCATCATCTGCGAGCTGGCCGGCACTGGCTGACAGGGTCGCGTTGTAATCCTGGATATCAACATCAGCTAGGTCGTAAGCAGCGCGAGTAGCATCGATATTGCGCTGAATAAATGGCGCTTCCTTCGAGGACTCTGAAGGCTTGACCTGGAATTGCTGAATTGCAGCTGGATAAATTCCGGCGATGAGCACTGATGAAATCACTAAGAGGGCAGTACCTGCTGCTGGAAGTAGCCATGAGCGACGAACAATGTTTGCAAAGAAGAGCAGTGCGCAGACGACAGCAATTGCGGAGAGAATCGCCTTGGCAGGAAGTAGTGCATTCACATCTGTGTACTTGAGACCAGTGATCAGAGTGCTCTCCTTGAGAGAGAGTGCATATCGATCGAACCAGTATGCAACAGCCTTGATGAGAACGATGAGGCCTAAGAGAATTGAAATCTGAACTCGCGCTGCGACAGTAGTGCGATCGCTCTGGACATTGGTACGAATACCGCCGTACATGTAGTGAACAAATGCACTCGCAAGAGCTGCGAGAACGAGAGTCGAGATTCCCCAACCAATAATTGCTTGGTACATCGGAAGCTTAAAGACGAAGAATGAGATATCAAGTCCGAATTGCGGATCTTTGACTCCAAATTGCGTTGAATTTGTGAAGAGAAGCCATTGACGCCAGAAGGCGGTGCCTGAAGTTCCAGCGAAGTATGTAAGAACTACAACAATGCCCAAGAAGACCAACATACGAATTGGCTCGATCTGACCACGAAGTCGCTCAACGCCGTTGATTTCGATACTTGTCGGCACATAAAGCGGGCGGCGCTTATATGCAATAAAGATATTGAGAGAGATGACAAATGAGGTAAGTAGGCCGACTATGAGAAATAGTTGAATCTTTGTTGAGAGAACTGTGGTCCAAACGGAGGTGAAATCAACAGAGTTGAACCAGAGCCAGTCAATATAGAATCCGCTGAAGTAAATGAGGAGCGCACCGAGTGCAAATAAGATTCCTGCAGTTATTACAAGCGGGCTACGATTTCTATTCATGACTCTAGATTAGTGCACCCCTTCACACCTTGAAAATTTGAATCCTGTGAATTTATCAGGCTTTTATAGGCCTCTTCGAGAGTTGAGACGGCAATCACTCCGACCCCCGCCACCTTCTCGGGAACCTCGTCACAATTCTCGCGAGATATGAAGATGATCTCTGTTCCTGTCTTGCGGGCTGCTGTGATCTTCTCTTCTACCCCGCCGATTGGGCCTACCTTGCCCTGTGCCGAGATAGTTCCGGTAGCTGCAATCTTGCGACCTTGCAGAATATTTTCAGGGGTGAGTAACTCCGTTAGACCAAGTGCAAAGATTAATCCGCCACTTGGTCCACCCGTATTCTTCAAGGAAATTTTTATTGATGCATCTGTCATTTGGTTCAGATTTATATCGGGGTGATATTGAGCAAGCAGTTTCTTAGCTGCAAGAAATGCTGTGCTCTGCGACTTAGCCATCTCTTTCTTACCCGTCGCAATCTCAGTTTTATCATCTGTCTCTCGTTGATATACGACAGAACGAGGAACTACTACACAATCGTTCTGAGCCCAACATCGCAAAACTTGGTAGCCAAGAATCTCTGATTCAGGATTGGTAACCCAGATCGATAGTAAATACATCTGCCCATCAACTGGATATGTAGTTACAGGTGATACCGATGTTGATGTGATGTTTAGTAATTTAGGAAAGAGGGGGCTGCCTTCACCAGGATTGATCAAGACAAAGTTAACTGGGAGTACGAGAGGAAGTGTCAGAACTAAGCTAAGAAAGAGTTTTACTAATCGCGGAGTGTGGTTAAAGCGAAGAGGCATTGCTATAACTTCTAAGCCCGATTACCTGAGTTATCTTGTTCTGCTTTCGGCTCTTCCTTCGACTCTTCCTTCGGCTCTTCTCGGAATGATTCTTGGAAACGCTGGAATTGACCAACTGAACGAGAAGTCTCTGATTCAAACTTTCTCTTAAACTTTGAAACCCAGATCACATATCCAATTCCACCGAGTAGCCCTGTAACTGGAACTACCCACCAGATAAGGGCTGCGAAGGCGCTACTTCTTGCGGCATAGGCTGCAGTAAGTTCCATTGAATAGCTCACAAGGGAAGGCATAAAAAGAGCCTACCCTTAATGGGAAGAAAGTGCCCACTCGCATGGTTATAGAGAGTGGGTTATAGAGAGTGGGTTGTAGATACTGGGTTATAGATACTGGGTCAATGATCCTTGGTCTGGTCAGTTAGTTACAATCGCATACCGTCACAAATGAGAGCTAAAGGAGTTTTTCGATGTCACCTTTTGGATTTACTCCAGATGATTCAAACGATGACGGTCAAAAGCCAGATGGTGATAGACCGGAAGATTTCTCAGCGATGATGCGACAGATGCAGGAACAGATTCAGAAGCAATTTGAACAGATGGGTATTAACCCAGCTGGTTTTGTAAATCCATTTGCAGCTTTCACCGGTGGCACAAATGAAACTCTGCCTAAGAACGTCGTGCGCGATACTGCAAAGAAGATTGTGCAACTTCAAGGTTCGCAGCCGATAGGCACTAAAGATGTCAGCGTTATTGAGAACGCATTTGAGATTGCAGATCTATGGCTCAATGAGGCGACAGTCTTTCCAGCAACCGAGGCAACAACCTCCCCACGCACAATCAGTCGCCTCGATTGGGTTGACCTCACCGTTGCCGGATGGCACGACACTATGGAGCCGCTCGCCACAGGGCTCTCTTCTGCGATTTCAGGGCTCCTCGATCAAGCAGCCGGCGAATCTGATGAGCTCAATGGCTCAATGGGAGCGATTACTGGCCTCTTAAGAACATTTATCGGATCGATGATTGCAACGCAATTAGGACAGGCAATCGGCGCTATCTCTGCATCTGCAACGGGTGCTCACGATGTCGGCCTTCCACTGCTAGAACCGGCACAACCAGTATTAATCCCTGAAAACATTGAGTTGTGGAGCAAAGATTTAGAGATTCCAAAGACAGAGATCTATATCTTCCATGCACTACGTGAAGCAGCGATAGCGCGATTATTTGCCCACAATCCTTGGATAGTTTCATATATTCGAAGCGCCATCGTTGATTATGGCCGCGGAATTCATATCGATATGGATGCAATTCAACGCCAAGCAGAAGAGTTAATGTCTAACTTTGATCCTACGCAACAGAACCCAGAATCTGGAGAGAATACTTTCTCAATCGCGCTAAACAACGGTGTCTTTACCCCCGAAGAAACTCCTGCACAGAGAGCTGCGCTCTCAAAGTTAGAGACTGCACTTGCACTTGTCGATGGTTGGGCCGATGAAGTGGCAGCACTTGCAGCGGGTGAGAGACTTCCAGCGCTGACATCACTTCGAGAAATTTTTAGACGACAACGCGCAACAAATGCTCCATCACAACAACTCTTCAAATCACTTCTTGGACTTCAAGTTTCACCACGACTTGCTCGTGAAGCGAGCGCCTTCTGGCAGAAAGCTCGTGAGTTAAAAGATATCTCTGCGCGTGATCAAATTTGGAGTGGAATCCTGCCAAGTGCAGATGAGCTCCTCGATCCTGAGAAGTTCCTAAAGTCTGCTGAGATTCCTGATGATCTCAGTGGGCTCCTCTAGCTTCCATCGAAAGACTGCTAGAGAAAAGCGAAGTCCCCGGGCGCACATTTTAATATCTGCCTTCCCCTTGCAGATATCAAACGGTTATCCGAGGACTTCGTAAGCGCAAAGTACGAGAGATTTAAGGCAGAATCAAATGTAAATGACTAAGACACAACAAAAATTTCTTGTCAAGAAATCAGCATTCGCCGCTATTTTTCGCTGCTTTCCAATACATTTCCTCAATGACAACTCGAGACTTTTTACCCGCTGATGGTGAGGGTGAAAATCTCACACTCCCTGGGGTCGATGAAGGTGAGATTGTTGTTATCCGCTCCAACCGTCGCAAGAAAAGTATTTCGGCATATCGCCAGGGCGGTCGAATAGTCATCTCTATTCCGGCAAGGCTCTCTAAGGCCGATGAGCGAGCGATTGTTCCCGAGATGATCGCCAAGATTCGCAGCCAAGAGGAGTCACAAACCCCTGGTGAGGCGCAATTAGCTGCTCGGATTGATCGATTGCTCTCAGAACTCGCTCCTGAAATCACCTCCCGCCCAGTTTCAGTCCATTGGCGCCCCATGAGAGAGCGTTGGGGCTCCTGCACCAGCGTCGATCGCAGTATCCGCATCTCAGATCGCCTCAAATTGGCCCCGGAATATGCCCTGGATTACGTCCTCTTCCATGAAGCGATCCATCTTCAATATTTCGACCACGGCGAGGAGTTCACTGAGGTTCTCAATAGATTTGAGGATTCAGAGCTCGCCAGCGCCTATCTCGATGGATATGAGGCGGCGGAGAGGGCTCTCCTGGCGCCTGTGGAGCTGAAGAAACTCAAATAACCGGCCGTGTGGAAACGGTATTTTGAGCGTGAGTGAGAGTATGGTTTCGACCAGTACGCATGGCGCCAAGCTCATGGGTCGAACGGAGGCAAAAATGACAGAGGTAGAGACATACAAGGGTGACGCTTACTGCGTGAAGTGCAAAGAGAAGCGTGATTTCGAGGGTACTGTAAAGATCTCAGACTCTGGTCGTCGCATGGCACAGGGCATCTGCCCAGTGTGTGGCACCAAGGTAAACCGCATTCTCGGCAAGAAGCCAGAATAAGTTTCAGTCACTAAACGTAGTTATAGCCCTCGCTCACATGAGCGGGGGTTATTTCTTTTCTGACATATATGCACTGGGCGTGCGAGAAGGGTGCCCCTGCGTTCGACAACTGGCGCGATACGCACAGGTTGCGCCCTGCTGGGAGCTGCGAGGGATTGCACACTGAGCATCCTTGCCCGCTATGAGAAGAATAAAAATCGGCGTCAAACTCTTTGAGACAAATACTCCAGACCAATACCTACTCGGAACACCAAAACATTTCATTCGGATCAGCACTCTGGCCGAGAAAGCGCTCGCCCTCGAGATTGCAAAGGGTCGAAGCGATAGTGAGATCTTTCAAGAGCCAGGTGTTGATCATGAAACCCTTGAAAAAATCTTTAGCGAACTCGAAGCTGCAGCGCTTATCGATAGTCAAGAGAGTTCACTCAAGGTTTCGCAACGCTTTATCTCCAAAGTTGAAGAGCGAGTTGAAAAGAGCAAGAAGGGATTTGTTGATGCAGCTCTTCTGCAGCTACAGGGTCGCGCACTTCCTGAGTTGACTCAGAGCAGATGGATTAGTGGTGTACAAGATGGCGGAATCAATTCACTTGCAGCCCGGCAAAATCACCTGATTGAAATCTCAGGACAGAATCGGGTCGCAACGATTCTTTATTCCCTCTTACTCCTGAGCGGTTTCTCTCAAGTCAGATTTGCATCAGAGTCGCGAAATCGAAGGCCTCAGATTGGTGATGGAGATATTGGAGTTATTGGAATCGGTTCATCAGAGATTGGAAAATCTTTTCGAAACCACTGCGAATCACTACGCAGAGAGTTATCTCTCTTTCCACTTGATCGCGACCACAACTATCTCGATGAACTTTCTACTCCAGATTTAAGAGTCCACTGTGGTGATAGCGATCCTGAAAAGTTATCGCACTGGATGAGTACAAGTCAGAACTTTCTACTGATTCCAAATCCACAAGGTGATATCGCCGAGATTGGACCGCTAGTTATTCCAGGTAAATCACCCTGCATGAGATGCCTCGTACTAGTGGCCAGAGATCAGAATCGAGTCCAGCACCACCTCGATTTTGCCGCTTCCAGTGAAGTTGAATTTCCACATATCGCCGCACACTTCATTGCAGCGATGGCTGCTTCATTTATCGCAAATTTCTTCGACCTTTCTGACGAAGAGAATTCGAAGGCGCAGAGCGCAAAACAGGAATTGGTAGGAACGGTAATTACCGTTGATTACCAATCCCTGTCTCGCCCTCGAAGTATCGTTATTCCAAGGCATCCGTTATGTGGATGCGCCTTT
>JBILBB010000024.1:0-10227 GCA_044353955.1 Candidatus Planktophila sp.
GCGTTCCAGTGATTACGACTCACTCGCTTACTGTGCATGCAACTTTCTCGAAGGTTGTCACACGTAAAGCTGCTCAATCTGCACTTAAGAAGGCAGAAGGAGTAATGCTTTATGACAATCCAGAGAAGAAGGAATTTCCGACTCCGGCTGATGTCGTAGGGACCGATCCGACTTGGGTAGGTCGCGTACGTCAGTCACTCGATAATCCGAAGGCGATTGATTTATTTGTCTGCGGAGATAACTTACGTAAGGGTGCAGCGTTAAATACCGCACAAATTGCCGAACTCGTTGCAGCTGAATTTACTAAGAAGTAAAAATTTATAGAAAGCGCATCTAGACTGCGACCATGACAATCGTCGTCGCGGGTGGAACAGGTCTTGCAGGCTCTGCAATTGTCCGCGCCTACGAGGCAACTGGTGCAGAGGTGGTTGCTGTAAATCGCAAAGTTGTCGACCTGCTTGATCGTGATGCAACGACTGCATTCCTGAAGAAAACAAAGCCATCGCTCGTTGTTGATGCTGCAGCCAAAGTAGGTGGAATCGGCGCTAACAACGCATTCCCAGTTGAGTTCCTCTCAGACAATGTGCGTATTCAGAGCAATCTCATGGAGGCAGCTCATGCTGCAGATGTTGAGAAGTTCATCTTTCTAGGATCAAGTTGTATCTATCCACGCGATTGCGCACAACCAATTAGAGAAGAGTATTTACTAACAGGTCCGCTGGAAGAGACAAACTCTGCATATGCCGTAGCAAAGATTGCTGGCATCGAACTCATTAAATCTTTCCGTAAAGAGTATGGCCGAAAGTGGATTTCATTGATGCCGACAAATCTCTACGGTCCAAATGACAACTTCGAACTTCAGGGCTCACACGTACTTCCAGCATTTATCCGACGTTTTGTTGAAGCCGCGCAGAATAAAGTTGCGACAGAAACGTTGTGGGGAACAGGTTCACCAAAACGAGAATTTCTTCATGTTGATGATCTTGCGGCAGCAGTTGTTCACCTTGGTTCGACATACGACTCTTCGCAACACCTCAATATTGGTTCTGGAGAAGATCTCACAATCAAGGAGCTCGCAGAGCTTGTCGCTGAATTAGCCGGCTTTAAGGGTGAAATTGCATGGGATTCATCAAAACCCGATGGAACTCCACGTAAGGTTCTTGATGTTTCAAAGGCAAAATCGCTAGGTTGGGCACCACAGATTTCACTACGCGATGGAATCGCATCGACTATCGCTTGGTATAGAGATGCATCTGCAAAGGGAGTAGCACGACGATGAGTAGAAAAGTCGCACTAATTACAGGTGTCACCGGACAAGACGGTTCCTACCTTGCAGAGTTTCTCCTTGCAAAAGGTTATGAAGTACACGGCTTAATTCGTCGTTCATCAACATTTAACACTTCACGTATCGATCACATCTACCAAGATCCACATGATAAGAATCCAAAGCTATTTCTTCACTATGGCGATCTCATCGATGGTGTTGGACTTACAAATTTAATCCGCGAAATCAAACCAACAGAGGTTTACAACCTTGGCGCACAGTCACATGTACAGGTTTCATTCACCATGCCTCAATACACCGGCCAAGTGGATGCAGTCGGTGCAGTTGGTCTACTTGAAGCAATTCGCTCTGCAGACCTTGATATTCGCTTTTACCAAGCATCAACATCAGAGCTCTTTGGTTCAACTCCACCACCACAGAATGAAGATTCAGTTTTCCGCCCACAATCACCATATGCAGCTGCAAAGTTGATGGCTTACTGGTGCACAGTTAATTACCGCGATGGTTATGGACTACATGCAACAAATGGAATTCTCTTTAACCACGAATCACCTCGTCGCGGTGAAACATTTGTAACTCGAAAGATCACTCGCGCAGTTGCGGCCATTAAGGCTGGCAAGCAGGACAAGTTGTTCCTTGGAAATCTCACCGCTGTTCGCGACTGGGGTTATGCAAAGGAGTATGTCGAATCAATGTGGCTCATGCTTCAGCAAGATAAGCCTTCAGATTACGTAGTTGCGACCGGCGTTGGAGCAACAGTGAAAGATTTTGCAGAAGCGGCGTTTACTCGTGCAGGCCTTAATTGGGAAGATCACGTTGAGACAGATAAGAAGTACATCCGTCCAACAGAAGTTGATGCACTTATCGGCGATCCATCAAAGGTGCAGAAAGCACTTGGTTGGACTGCAAAGACTCATTGGAAAGAGCTTGCAGAGCTGATGGTAGATGCTGATATTGAGGCCCTCAAGAAATAATCTTGGGAGAAGTAATTAAAAAGCTGCAGTAAGCGTTACCAGTGAAACTTCTGGTGGACTTGCAACTCTAATTCGTGAAAATGGGCCGGTGCCCATTCCTGCAGAGACATTCAGCAACGGTTCGCCCTTTACTGAAGTAAGTCCACGCGCACGCCATGTTGGTAGATCGCAATTAGTTGTTAACGCTTTTGAGCCACCAGGCCAAGGAAGACGAACCTGTCCGCCATGTGTGTGGCCAGCAAATATTGCATCAAGATGATCGCGCTTCATTCCATCGATAATTCTCAAATATGGCGCATGCGTTACACCAATAGCGAGATCGCACTTTCCGGCTTCGCCTGCAACTAATGAGTAATCATCAAGCTGAAGATGGGCATCATCTGTTCCGCGAGCTTCAATCACTGTCTTATTGATAGTCAACGTCACGCGAGATGTATTGAGATTCTTCCAACCGCGTGCCTGTAAGCCAGAATCTAAATCGCGCCAAGGAAGTTCTTTTCCATGCACGCGCTTTCCGTGATTTGGCAGTAGGTATTTGAGCGGATTCTTTGGCACAGGTTCGTAGTAATCATTAGATCCAAATACAAAGAGTCCAGGCAGGTTGAGCAATCCATCGAGGGCATCGAGTGCGACAGGGACCGCGTTCTTATGTGCCAAGAAATCACCAGTGCTAATAACAAGGTCTGGCTTGAGCGAGATAAATGACTTGATATCTGCAATCTCTCTCTTTCGTGCAGGCGTCAGGTGAAGATCAGAGAAGTGAAGGATGCGGATATCGTCATGGCCTGGGGGCAGGATGGCCATCTCAGCCTCGCGAAGTACGTAACTCATGATTATCGAAGCGTAGTGGAGCATGAGAGAATTAACCTATGGGACTTAAAGAGACACTTAAGACAGACTTAACCGAGGCTATTCGTAGTAGCAACAAGGTTGTATCAGGCACTATCCGCATGGTTCTGACTGCAATTACCAATGAAGAGGTTTCAGGAAAAGAAGCTCGTGTGCTTACTGATGACGAGATCATCACCGTCTTATCCCGAGAAGGAAAGAAGCGTCGCGAAGCTGCAGAGGAGTTTGCAAAGGCAGGACGTGCCGATAAGGCCGCAGAAGAGAAAGCTGAAGGCGAAGTAATTGCTAAGTATCTTCCTGCACAACTTTCGGAAGATGATATTAAGAATCTAATTGCTGCAGCAGTTGCATCAACTGGTGCAGTAGGGCCTGGCGATATGGGCAAGGTTATGGGCGCTATCAAGCCGCAGATTGCAGGAAAGGCAGATGGAGCACTCGTTTCATCTTTAGTTAAAGCAGCACTCAACGGGGGCAACTAATGAAATTTGAATATGCAACAGTTCCACTACTTTCACATGCAACAAAGCAGATTCTCGATACATGGGGTTCAGATGGCTGGGAGCTTGTCACAGTTATTCCCGCACCTGGTGGAGAACAGCTTGTTGCTTATATGAAGCGCGAGATTAAGTAATGTCAGTTGATGTTCGCGCAAAGCTGGCAGAGAAAGGTTTAGTTCTTCCAGTTTCATCAAAGCCAATAGCTGCATATGTTCCTGCTGTTCGTACAGGCAATATCGTCTTTACTGCAGGCCAACTTCCAATGGTTGACGGAAAGATTGCTCGTGAAGGAAAAGTTGGATTAGATGTCACTGTTGAAGAGGCATATGAACTAGCAAAGATCTGCGCACTCAATGCTCTTGCCGCAGTAGAACTTGTTGCACCAGTTGACTCAATTGTTAAAGTTGTTCGAATTGTTTGCTATGTAAATGGTGCGCCTGGATTTACTTCTCAGCCAGCAGTTGCAAATGGAGCTTCAGAGCTCTTTATGCATATCTGGGGTAATGCAGGAATCGCTGCACGTAGCGCACTTGGTGTTGCAGAACTTCCTCTTAACTCACCTGTAGAGGTCGAGTTGACGGTTGATGTCGGGGCGAACTGACTTCAATAACTTGTCCGAGGTTCCTCGTTAAGTTGTGACTTCAGTTATGAGTGTTACTTACCTCTTTTTTCGAGGCGTTCTACATCTGTAATCAATACAGCGCGACCATCGAGCTTTAGCCATCCGCGACCAGCAAAGTCGGCGAGTGCCTTATTTACTGTCTCGCGAGATGCACCAACAAGCTGAGCAAGTTCTTCTTGAGTTAGATCGTGATGAACGAAGAGACCTTCATCAGTCTTCTTACCAAAGCGATCTCCAAGATCGATAAGTGCCTTTGCAACGCGACCTGGAACATCTGAGAAGACCAAGTCGCCAACAGCTTCATTTGTGCGGCGAAGACGCTGCGCTAAACGAGCAAGTAGGTGCAGTGAAACTTCTGGATTTCCTTTAAGCCATGGAATCAACTTCTCGTGGCTGAGTGAAAATAACTTTGCATCTGTCACTGCAGTTGCTGTCGAGGTACGTGGACCTGGATCGAAGAGTGAAAGTTCGCCGAACATTTCTCCAGGGCCAAGGATTGAGAGAAGATTTTCGCGACCATCACCACTCGAGGTTCCAAGCTTGAGCTTTCCATCGAGAATTACATAAACATGTTCGCCTTCATCGCCTTCTTTGAAGAGGATGCCACCTTTGCTGATCTTTACCGAGTCCATTGAGGCGCGAAGCGAGGCCGCTTGGGCATCATCAAGGGCGGTAAAGAGAGGGGCGCGTCTTACGACTTCATCTTCTTGAGGCACATCGGTAGTTTACTCGTATGGCAGCCGATAGGGAAAATCGAAAAGATGCGCGGGCTATCTATCGGATTCTGACCAAAACATACCCTGAGATTAGATGTGAATTGGATTTTAAGAATCCCTTAGAACTTACTGTGGCGGTGGTTCTCTCAGCGCAATGCACCGATAAAAGAATTAACACCCTGACGCCAGCACTCTTTAAAAAATATAAGAGCGCAAAAGACTATGCAAAGGCTCCACTTTCTGAAATTGAAGAATATATCTTCTCGGCAGGTTTCTATCATGCGAAGGCTCGTCACCTTAAAGGACTTGGAAGAAAGCTTGTAGAAGACTTTGGTGGTGAAGTTCCTGCAACTCTGGAAGAGTTAATCACATTGCCAGGCGTTGGAAGAAAGACTGCAAATGTTGTTTTAGGACATGCCTTTGATATTCCTGGAATTACCGTAGACACTCACTTTGGTCGATTGTCGAGAAGATTTGGATGGACAACTTCTACAGATCCCGTCAAGGTTGAATTTGAAGTCGGAGATTTGATTGCGCAGAAAGAGTGGACAAATCTTTCACAACGCATGATCTGGCATGGTCGCAGAATTTGTCATTCACGTAAACCGGCTTGTGGTGCTTGCCCTGTTGCAAAGATATGTCCATCGGTTGGAATAGGTGAGATGGATAAAGAGAAGGCGAAGTTGCTCGTGAAGACTGATAAGGATTTTCGATGAAAAGAATCCTTGTCCTTCTCTCGCTAGCACTTCTATTAACTGGGTGTTCGCTGACAGAACCGATTCCTGTGCGCGGAGAAGTTGTCGACTGCTTAGAGATAAAGAGAGTTCCATCAACTGATACTCCTCTCGAATGTTTAGCTGGTGGCGAACCAATCTCGGTGGACTCAATCAGAGGGCCTGCAATTATCAACGTGTGGGGAACTTGGTGTGCACCGTGTCGCCAGGAGCTGCCACATTTCGGACACTTGCTTGCAAAATATGGAGATAAGGTCGATGTCATTGGTATTGCAGTTGAAGAGAAGAACCAGGCAGTGGTAAATAAGTTTGTAAAGACACACGGAATTACCTGGCCAATTCTCTACGATGCAACTGGATCAACACGGGAGAAATTTGGCCCTGGTGTGCCTGTGACAGCTTTTATCAATAAATCTGGCAAGGTTGTCTATACAAGATATGGCGCCTTCCAATCAACGGAAGAGTTAGAGCTTGCCACCATCAAATACCTTGGAGTGAAATGATCTTTGATCTGATTTTCGGATTTGTTGCACTCGGTGCGCTCTATAACGGATATAAAAATGGATTGCTGAAAACTATTTTACGCGCTGCATTCTTTATCGCAGGCGGAGTAGGCGCCATGTATTTAGTCGTCCAATACGATCAATCAGGTTGGCTTATCGTTGCAATAATCGCAGGCGCATATGCATCTGCTTGGGTTGGCACTCGCATCGCAAAAACTTTAAAGGTAACGATTTTTCGTGGACCACTTAGCTTCCTGGATTCAATTCTTGGCGCGGTATTTGAAACTGCAAAATATGTGATTCTCTTCTATGTGATTGGAACAATTCTTCTATGGGCACCTTGGCCAACAGGTCAGAATGCGGTGGCTGAAAGTAAGTTCTATCTACAAGTTAATGAACGCGCACCTAGTGTGATCACAGAGATTAGAGAAGCGGTTGAGAAGGCTTTAGCTAATCCTCGTCTTTAGTCGACTTCAAACCTTCAGAAATTAACTTCATAACATTTGGATCAGCAAGGGTTGTTGCATCGCCCACTGCGCGATTTTCTGCAACATCTTTTAGCAATCTACGCATAATTTTGCCGCTTCGGGTCTTTGGAAGTTCATTAACAACCATTATCTGACGTGGCTTCGCGATGGCACCGATTTCCTTTGCAACGTGGTTGCGCAGTTCCTTGATGAGCTCGTCCCCGCTGGCATGCTCGACTCCGCCACGCAGAATTACAAAGGCAACAATTCCTTGTCCAGTCAGTTCATCAGCGGCACCCACAACTGCTGCTTCTGCAATAGCTTCGTGCGAGACAAGTGCTGATTCAACTTCAGTTGTAGAGATGCGGTGTCCAGAAACATTCATGACATCATCGACGCGGCCCATCAACCAGATTGCACCATCATCATCTAACTTGGCGCCATCTCCTGCAAAGTAGATTCCTTCAAAGCGCGACCAGTAAGTTTCTTTATATCGTTCGGTTTCTCCCCAAACACCGCGCAACATAGATGGCCATGGTTGATCAAGAATTAGGTATCCACCATGTCCATTTCCAACTGCCACGCCATTGTCGTCGACAACTTTTGCAGAGATACCAGGAATTGGTCTCATTGCAGAACCGGGTTTAGTTGCAGTAACACCAGGCAGTGGTGAAATCATGATTGCACCGGTTTCAGTCTGCCACCAAGTATCAACGATTGGGCAGTTGTTGCCCCCAATGATGTTGCGATACCAGATCCACGCTTCGGGATTAATTGGTTCACCAACGGAGCCAAGCAAACGAAGAGTTGAGAGGTTGAACTTATTTGGAAATTCATCTCCCCACTTCATCCATGTGCGAATCAAAGTTGGAGCTGTATACAAAATTGTGACGCCATATTTTTCGATAATCTCAAACATGCGTCCCTTATGAGGAGTATCAGGAGTTCCCTCATAAATTACTTGTGTTGCACCATTTGTAAGGGGCCCATAAACCATGTATGAGTGGCCAGTAATCCAACCAACATCAGCGGTGCACCAGTAGACATCTGTCTTTGGTTTGATATCGAAGACAACTTTATGAGTGTATGAAACCTGTGTTAAATAACCACCTGTTGTATGAAAAATTCCCTTTGGCTTTGCAGTTGTGCCAGATGTATACAAGATAAAGAGCGGATGTTCGCTATCGAAGTATTCGGGCACATGGGTTGAGTGCTGGCGATCGACTAAGTCATGCCACCAGATATCGCGACCTTCAACCCAAGCGGTCTCTTGTCCTGTGCGCTTAACAACGAGGACCTTTGAAACGTTTGTCTTGCCTTTTAGAGCTTCATCGACAGCAGGCTTGAGTGCAAAACCAGCGCCCTTTCTAAATCCACCATCTGCAGTTATAACAAGAGTCGCATCTGCATCTTGAATGCGCGATAAAAGTGCATCGGCAGAGAATCCACCGAATACAACGGAGTGAATTGCACCGATACGTGCACATGCGAGCATTGCGACAACTGCTTCAGGAATGAGCGGCATATAGATAGCAACTCGATCTTCTGACTTAATACCAATTTCTGTTAGAGCGTTTGCGGCTTTGCTGACATCGGTAAGTAGCTGCGCATATGAAATGGTGCGAGTATCGCCAGGTTCACCTTCGAAGTGAAAAGCGATGCGGGCTCCATTGCCTTCGGCAACGTGTCTATCGAGGGCGTTAACAGTTGCATTTATCTTTCCGCCTACAAACCATTTGGCGAAAGGTGCATCCCATTCAAGGGCCTTATCCCACTTCTTCTCCCATGTAAGGGCGCTAGCCTGTTCTTCCCAGAAAGCTAAGCGATCTTTATCGGCATGTGCATAGAGTTCTACTTTTGCATTTGCCTGCGCTGCGAATTCTGAACTTGGTGCAAAAGCTCTGCTCTCACTCGAGAGATTTTCAATTGAGTCATTCTTATCGCTCACATATGCGATGTTACTGTCCATCAACGGTTTTTTCTACTGCCGATTTATCAACAGCACTCATTTCTCTCTCAAAAGTAGATAGTAAAAGAGCTGATTATTCGCACCTGATTCCAACAATTGGATCAATAAGCGTGAAAGGAGAACCATGACAATCGCAGCCCTGATTGCCCTATTGCTCAAGATCCTGAGCAACCCAGCCCTGCTCGCCGCCTTCATCACCTTCCTGCAGAAGACCCTCCACCCATAGCCACTTCCGGCCAACCTACCTTCCGCGTACTGCGTGTGCCGATTTTTCTTACGCGGGGGTAGGTGGTTGGATTAGGCGTAAGCCTCACTTAGACCCAATGGTGCGTCAGAGCGTTTACACCAGTTCTAGTCACTTGGGAGCATCAGATGCCAATAGCAACCCCTGAAGTTTATGCCGCAATGTTGGACCGCGCTAAGGCCGGATCATTCGCATATCCAGCAATCAACGTTTCATCTTCACAGACAATCATCGGAGCTATTCGTGGATTCGCCGAGGCAGAGTCCGATGGAATCATTCAATTCTCTTGGGGTGGAGCCGAGTACGCATCAGGCTCAACAGTGAAGCACATGGTCGATGGCGCAGTAGCGCTCGCAGAGTTTGCACACGTTGTTGCTAGGAATTACAACGTCAACATTGGTATTCACACAGATCACTGCCCTAAGGAGAAGCTAGACGGATTTATGCGTCCACTTCTTGAATTTGGTGTGCAGCGCATCAAGGAAGGCAAAGCACCACTCTTCAACTCACATATGTGGGATGGCTCAGCAGTAGATATGCCGGAGAATATGAAGATTGCCCGCGAACTTCTTGATAAGTCTGTTGCAGCGAAGACAGTTCTTGAAATTGAAATCGGCGTTGTCGGTGGAGAAGAAGATGGCGTCGAGGCAAAGCACGATGCAAAACTCTACTCAACACCCGAAGATGCTCTAATGACTATTGAAACTCTCGGAACAGATGCAAATGCTCGCTACATGGTGGCAGCAACTTTCGGCAACGTTCACGGTGTTTACAAGCCAGGAAACGTTGTATTGCAGCCAAAGATTCTCCAGACTCTTCAAGAGGCTGTTGCAAAGAAGCTCGGTCTTCCAGCGGGAAGCAAGCCAATGGATCTCGTATTCCACGGTGGTTCTGGTTCACTACTTTCAGAGATCCGCGAATCACTCGATTACGGCGTAATCAAGATGAATATCGATACAGATACTCAGTACGCATTTACACGTCCAGTTGTTGAGCATATGTTCAAGAACTACGACGGCGTACTTAAGATCGATGGCGAAGTTGGAAATAAGAAGGCATACGATCCACGTGCATGGGGTAAGGCTGCTGAAGCCGGTATCGCTGCACGCGTCGGCGTTGCTTGCGAAGATCTCCGCTCAACCGGTACGTCACTGCTTAAATAATTCACTAACTACAGATCGGAAAGGCTTTATCCATGCCTGCATTAGTACTGCTGGGAGCTCAGTGGGGCGATGAGGGCAAGGGTAAAGCTACCGATTTGCTAGGCGATCGCGTTGATTATGTAGTTCGCTATCAAGGCGGAAACAATGCGGGCCACACAGTTGTTATCGGTGATCAGAAGTACGCACTTCACTTACTACCTTCAG
>JBILBB010000155.1:0-2717 GCA_044353955.1 Candidatus Planktophila sp.
CTTGGCTACCTAGCTGGCGCAGATCGCATCGAAGGAACTCTCTTCGGAAATGGTGAGCGCACCGGAAATGTCTGTCTTGTAACTCTCGGCATGAATATGGTCTCTCACGGAATCGATCCACATATCGATTTCAGCGATATCGATGAGATTCGCCGAACAGTTGAATATGGAAATCAACTTAAGGTTCCTGAGCGCCATCCATACGGCGGAGACCTCGTCTTTACTGCATTTTCTGGCTCACACCAAGATGCAATCAAGAAGGGCTTTGAGCATTTAGAGCGCGATGCGAAAGCTGCAGGGCGTGAAGTCGATGACCACACATGGGCTGTTCCATATCTTCCTATCGATCCAAAAGATATTGGTCGCTCATACGAAGCTGTTATTCGTGTGAATTCACAGTCCGGTAAGGGCGGTGTCGCTTACTTGATGAAGAGCGAACATCACCTCGATCTGCCTCGTCGCCATCAAATTGAATTCTCAAAGATTGTTCAGGCAAAGACAGATCACGAAGGCGGCGAAATTACTGCAGAACAACTCTGGAAGATCTTCGAAGATGAGTATCTACCAACAGATTCAGCTCCTTGGGGTCGTTTCCGTCTAAAGGGAATGTCTCAGAGCTCAGTAATGGGTGAAGATGTTCAGCTTGCGGTGAAGATGACAGATCGCGGAGAACCCGTTGAATTAGCTGGAACCGGAAATGGTCCAATTGCAGCCTTCTGTCACGTCTTGCAGAACTACGGTGTCGATGTTCGAGTTCTTGATTTCCATGAGCATGCTCTCTCATCAGGTGGCGATGCATCGGCTGCTGCCTATCTTGAGTGCGAAATTTCAGGAGAAGTCTTCTGGGGCGTTGGTATCGACCCAAATACAACGACTGCTTCACTTAAGGCCGTCGTGTCTGCAATCAATCGCGCTATTCGCTAACTACCGTACGCAGTATGTCTGCGCCTCGTTCCTCGCTCTATCGGGATGAAGCCATCATCCTTCGCACGCAAAAACTAGGCGAAGCCGATCGGATTATCACTTTACTAACCAAAGAACATGGGCGAATTCGCGGGGTTGCCAAGGGCGTGCGCCGCACCATGTCTAAGTTTGGGGCTCGTCTAGAACCAGGTAGCCACGTTGATATTCAGATGCATGCTGGTAAAACTTTTGACACTATTACACAAGTTGAAGCGATTATGAATTATGGCGAAGCGCTCACCGATGATTATCAACGTTGGACAATCGCCCATGCCATTCTTGAAACGGCGGAACGTTTTACACAACAAGAGCAAGAACCAGCGCCGCAGGAGTTTCAATTAGTAGTTGGCGGTATGCGCGCACTCGCTGAGAATCGCTATGACTCGAGTTTAATTCTCGATGCATTTCTACTTCGCTCACTATCTATTGGTGGATACGAACCATCAATGACTGCCTGTTCGCGCTGTGAAAAACCAGGGCCGCATCGCTACTTCTCACTTGTCGGTGGTGGATCTGTCTGTATGGATTGCCGGCCATCAGCTTCGGCAACTGCAACACCTGATGCCCTGGCCCTGATGCAGGCGCTATTGGCAGGTGATTGGGAGACGGCGCAGAAGTGCGAGCTGCGATATCGCAGAGAGGCTAGTGGATTAGTTACCGCTTATCTACAATGGCACCTTGAACGTGGACTGCGAAGTTTGCCGATGGTCGAGAGGGCTTAAGTAGATACTGATGGCTACGAAGATTGAGATTCCGCAACATATCGCCATCGTGATGGATGGCAATGGACGTTGGGCGAAAGAGCGTGGACTTCCTCGTACTGCCGGACATGAAGCAGGCGAGAAGGTCCTCTTCGATATCGTTGAAGCAGCTATTGAATTCGGCGTCAAAGAGATAAGCGCCTACGCCTTCTCAACTGAAAATTGGAAACGTAGCCCAGAAGAGGTTAAGTTTTTAATGGGTTATAGCCGTGAAATGTTACGTACTCGTCGTGATCGCCTTAATGAGATGGGTGTAAAGATCAATTGGCTAGGCCGCCCACAACGTCTCTGGAAATCCGTGATTGCCGAGTTAGAAGAGGCTCAAGAGTTAACGAAGAAGAATAAAGTTCTGACTCTCAATATGTGTGTGAACTATGGGGGCCGTGCTGAACTTGTCGATGCAGCAACTGCACTGGCTCGCGATGTTAAGCGAGGCAAGGTCAAGCCAGATTCAATTACGGAAAAGACTATTGAGAAATACCTTTACTCACCGAAAATGCGCGATGTAGATATGTTCTTGCGATCATCAGGTGAACAACGCACTAGCAACTTCTTGCCGTGGCAATCAACCTATGCAGAGTTCGTCTTTATGGATGTGCTCTGGCCAGATATGACGCCAAAGTTATTGTGGAAAGCTATCGAGGAGTATTCGTGCAGAGATCGGCGTTTTGGAAAAGCTTAAGCGGCCGGGTGATCTATAGGTGTTGGGGCTGTCAACAATGAGTGGCAAACGGCGCAACAGGCATTGTCTAGTAGATACATTTCCAATTCATATGTGTGAGGGCAGAAGGCTGCTGTAATTTGAATTAGGTGTGATCCACATGCCGGACATGCACATGTAGGGATTCCTCGGAAATTACCCAATTTAACACTTGATGCAGAGGCCGAAGATTTCCGCAGTATGTCCCACTTCGCGAAAACCGTGTTCTTCAGCCATGACCTTGGCCCATTTTTCAATTGCTCCCCCTTCAATCTCCACTGTATCGCCGCATC
>JBILBB010000026.1:0-9939 GCA_044353955.1 Candidatus Planktophila sp.
GAAGAGCTACGTAATGAACTTCTCTATGCCGATGTTGACATCGAAGCACCTGGAATTGATGAAGATGATTACCACGTTCTTCAATTAGTGGGATGCAAAGCTTTTCTCGTAGACGGTGATGAACTCGGTGAAGTCAGCGATGTACTCAATCTTCCTGGCCAGGATGTCTTAATAGTCAAGAGCCATGATGGGGAAGTTTTGATTCCTTTCGTGCGTCAACTGGTTCCCATTGTCGATATCAAAGCAAAGCGCATGACTGTGATTCCGCCAGAAATCGATGCTGTAGTTAAAGGTGACAAGTAATGAAGATTGATGTCATCTCGATATTCCCTGAATATCTAGCACCGTTGCAGCTATCACTCTTAGGTAAAGCACAGAGTTCAGGGCTAGTCGATATCGCGGTTCATGATCTACGCGCCCAGGCATCAGATAATCACAACACTGTAGATGACACACCTTACGGTGGTGGCGCAGGAATGGTTATGTTGCCCGAGATTTGGGGAAAGACTCTTGACCCATTGATGGTCGAGGAGACTGATTTAATCATTTTGACACCTGCTGGTAAGCGCTTCAATCAGACGATGGCGCAAGAGTTTGCAGGCAAATCACATCTGATATTTGCATGCGGGCGTTATGAAGGAATCGATGACCGAGTACGCCAGTACTACTCGCAAGCCCAGTTCTCAGATAAAAATATTCGAGTCCATGAGGTATCAATCGGAGATTACGTACTGGGTGGCGGAGAAGTTGCATCAATGGTCATGATTGAAGCAATCACTCGCCTCATTCCAGGGGTTCTAGGAAATCCTCAGTCACTTGCCGAGGAGTCTCACAACGATGAGGGATATCTGGAGTATCCCAACTTCACCAAACCTCAGGAGTGGAGAGGTATCTCTGTTCCCGAGATTCTGCTCAGCGGAAACCATGCAGAGATAGCAAAGTGGCGAAGCCAACAGGCAGATAAGCGTGCGAAAGATAATTTATAACTCGTCAGTAACACTTTTTGCGCCTTACTGTTAGGACATGAGTGAAGAGGCAGCAAAGATCCAATCACGACTAATCCGTGATCTTGAGCCTGTGGTCGCTGTTGAACTCGAACGTCACATCTCGGTTCAGAAGAACTGGTATCCGCATGAGTATGTCCCATGGTCTGAAGGTCGCGATTACGCAGGCCCGCTCAACGGCGATGCCTGGGAAGCAAAAGACTCCCGACTATCTCCCGTAGCGCAAGATTCACTCGTACTCAATCTTCTTACTGAAGATAATTTACCGAGCTATCACACAGAGATTGCCATCTCTATGGGTCGCGATGGTGCATGGGGAAATTGGATCGAACGATGGACAGCCGAAGAAGCGCGCCATGCGATTGTTATTCGCGATTACTTGATGGCAACTCGCGGAGTTGATCCATACGAACTTGAAGATTTACGCATGGCACATATGTCACTTGGATATCAGACACCATATGAGAACGACATGCTTCATACGATTGCCTACGTCTCCTTCCAAGAGCTTGCAACACGTATCTCTCATCGCAATACTGGCAAACTTTCTGATGACCCTATCGCCGAAAATATGATGCAACGAGTTGCGCTCGATGAGAACCTACACATGCTCTTCTATCGCAACACACTTGGTGCAGCTTTAGATATGGAGCCAAATGCAGCAATGCGTGCAATCGCTGATGTTGTAACCAACTTTGATATGCCTGGAGCAAATATGCCTGGGTTTGGTCGTAAAGCTGTGCAGATCGCTCTTGCTGGAATTTACGATTTACAACAGCATCTCGACGATGTTATCTCTCCAGTCCTTCGCGCATGGAATGTCTTTGAACGAACCGACCTATCCGGTGATGGCCTCAAAGCTCGCGATGAACTCAAGGCATTCATGGATCAGACCTACAAGGCTGCCGCAATCTTTAACGATAAGCGTGAAGTTCACTTCGAGCGTCAAATTGCTCGCGGTATCGCACCAATTCGCATCACTAACTAACTCTGAAATAAGATAGGCGCCATGTCGCGCACTTATCTCGTTGAGACCTACGGGTGTCAGATGAATGTGCACGATTCAGAACGCATCGCCGGTCTCCTCGATGAAGCGGGACATATTCCTGTAACTCCGGGAGAGCAAGCAGATATCGTCGTCTTCAATACTTGTGCGGTTCGTGAAAATGCAGATAATAAACTCTATGGAAATTTGAGTTTTCTTGCTCCAATTAAGAAGAAGAATCCTGCTATGCAGATTGCAGTTGGCGGATGTCTCGCCCAGAAGGATCAATCAATTATTTTGAAGAAAGCTCCATATGTGGACGTAGTCTTTGGAACGCACAACGTAGGCTCGCTACCGGTACTTCTTGAACGCGCTCGAGTCGAGGAGGAGTCTCAGATAGAGATTCTTGAAGCTCTAGAACATTTCCCCTCAACTCTTCCAGCTCGTAGATTCTCAGCATTCACCTCGTGGGTATCGATTTCGGTGGGTTGCAATAACACCTGCACGTTCTGCATTGTGCCTACATTGCGCGGAGTTGAGAAAGATAGGCCAGCATCTGATGTATTGACTGAGATGCGCACCCTGGTTGATCAAGGGGTCATTGAGATAACGCTGCTGGGGCAGAATGTGAATGCCTATGGTGTGGAATTCGGGGATAGAGGCGCCTTTGCAAAGCTACTAATTGAGGCGGGAAAGATTGATGGCTTAGAGCGCGTGCGCTTCATGTCACCCCACCCTCGTGACTTTACCGATGATGTCATTGAAGCAATGGCGCAGACTAAAAATGTGATGCCACATCTACACATGCCGTTGCAATCTGGATCTGATTCAATTTTGCAGAGTATGCGTCGTTCATACCGCACAGATAAGTACCTTGGAATTCTTCAGCGAGTGCGAGATGCGATGCCACACGCAATGATTACGACCGACATCATTGTTGGTTTCCCTGGCGAGACTGAGGAAGATTTCCAGGGAACAATGGATATTGCATCCCAAGCGCGCTTCGCCGCTGCCTACACATATAAGTATTCGATTCGCCCTGGTACCCCAGCAGGTGCGATGGAGAATCAAGTTCCCGAAGATATTGTTGGAGAGCGATATACCCGTCTTCATGAACATCAGCAGAAGATCTCCCTTTCAGTTAATCAAGAATCAATCGGTTCCACTCATCGCGTGATGGTCTCTGAAATCGAAGGACGACGTGATGAAGCGCAATCAAGGCTGACTGGTAGATCTGAAGACTTTAGGCTGGTGCACTTCGATGCGAAGACTTCAGCGCGCCCAGGAGATTTTGTCGATGTAAAGATTGAAGAAGCATCTGCGCATTACCTCATAGGAACTGCGACAAATGTACTTAAAACTCGTGGGGGAGATGCTCATCAATTGCGCACCGCACCTGCGGCAGTGAAGAGCTCTGCGACCTCGCTCGGTATTCCAACGGTGCGGACGGTATGAAGGTAGTAGTTATCTGTGGAGCTACCGCCACCGGAAAGAGCGATATTGCTATTGAAGTTGCCCAATCAATCGGCGCAGAGATTATCAATGCAGATTCTATGCAGCTCTATAAGGGCATGGATATCGGCACTGCGAAGTTATCCGTTGATGAGCAATGTGGAATTCCACATCACTTACTCGATATCTTGAGTGTCAAGGAAGATTCGACAGTAGCTTGGTATCAAGAGCTGGCGAGGCAGACCATTTCAGAGATTCATGGTCGAAATAAGCATGCAGTGATTGTCGGTGGCACTGGTTTGTATATCAAGGCGATTCTCGATGATCTCAATTTTCCTGATACAGATCCAGCAATTCGTGCGCGCCTTGAATCAGAGGCCTTGGAATTCGGAACTGATTCACTCTTTGCACGTTTGCAAGTAGAAGACCCTGCAGCTGCCCTTGCAATTGACCGAGCAAATACTCGACGCGTAATTCGAGCGCTGGAAGTTATCGAGATTACAGGAAAGCCATTTACGGCAAATCTTCCTCGAGAAGATAGCTCTCGATATCCAGATGCGATGCAATTTGGTCTTGTCATGGAGCGGGAACATCTTCGGGAGCGAATTGATCAACGTGTAGATCGGATGTGGGAAAAGGGATTAGTCGCTGAAGTAGATAATTTGATTGAAGATGGAATTCTTGAAGGCTCCACAGCGCAGAGGGCGATTGGTTATTCGTCCTTAATCGCAGTGCGGGCGGGAACTGTCAGTGAATTGGAAGCGAAGGAAGAGACGAAACGAGCAACAAGGCAGTATGCCCGCCGCCAAGAGACCTGGTTCTCTCGTGATCCACGAATTACCTGGGTTGCTCCTCATCAACCAAGACTCGAAACTATTCTGCAGAAGATAAACTCGTAGCGTTATGACGAATCAGTTAACTGCCACATATGGCCACGGTACGGAGAATGACTTTGTCATTCTCTTTGATGCGGATGATCAGATCGAAATTAAGGCAGATCACGTCGCAGCAATCTGTAACCGAGCAACCGGAATTGGCGCTGATGGTTTTATACGTATCGTAAAGCGCAATGCAAAGTGGTTTATGGATTACCGCAATGCTGACGGAAGTATCGCCGAAATGTGTGGTAATGGAATTCGAGTGATGGCGCGATACCTCGTTGAGAAAGGTCATCAACCTGAAGGAATCTTCGCAATCGATACCCGTGATGGAATGAAACATCTACGCGTGCCCATGACAGGTGATATCTCGGTCAATATGGGGAAAGTTACTGATGAGATGGAAGAGGTGTCGGTGTTGCAGAACGCTCATACTTGGGATGCTCTCAATATCAGCGTTGGAAATCCTCACGCAGTTACATTTGTAGAAGATTTAAGTGAGGTGGGCTCACTTGAAAGTGCACCTATCGTGACACCACCATCCTCATACCCTGAAGGCGTCAACGTAGAGTTTGTTCAGATCCTTCCCAACCAGGAAGCGCGTATGCGAGTGCACGAGCGAGGAAGTGGTGAAACCCGTTCATGCGGTACCGGAACATGCGCCGTCGCACTTGCTGCAACACTTCATAGCGGCGGCACACTTCCATCACGATGGACAATTTATCCACCAGGCGGTCGCCTGATTGTTGATATTGATGGCCACTCAAATGCAACGCTTATCGGACCCGCTGAACTCGTTCGCGAAGTTGAGATTGGTCAGTACCTCACAGCATGACCAACCACGAGGACGGTTATGACAAACTCTTTGAAGATCTCCTAAGAGAAAGTGCACGAGCAGCGTCTGATTTCGATTCAGATGAGGCAGATTATGTTGAAAATGATCAGCAGGAGCTCTCAGATAGAAATGCACTTCGCCGCGTCAAGAGTTTCTCTACTGAGTTACAAGATATTTCAGATGCTGAATATCGCCAACTACAACTTGAACGAGTAGTTCTTGTCGGAGTTTGGACTGAAGGCAGTGCAGAGATGGCTGAGAACTCACTCGCAGAGTTAAAGGCTCTCGCTGAGACTGCAGGTTCAGAAGTATTAGAAGGTTTGATTCAGAGGCGAGATAAGCCAGATCCTTCTACATATATCGGCTCTGGAAAACTTATCGAGTTACGACAAATCGTTGTTGCAACAGGCGCCGATACCGTTGTCTGCGATGGAGAGCTATCGCCATCGCAACTTCGAACTCTGGAAGAGAAGTTAAAGGTCAAGGTCGTAGATCGTGTTGCACTGATCTTGGATATCTTCGCCCAACATGCCAAAAGTAAGGAAGGTAAGGCGCAGGTTGAGTTAGCTCAGATTGCATATCTCCTTCCACGATTGCGCGGTTGGGGTGATTCACTTTCTCGTCAGGTTGGCGGGCGCGCTGCAGGCGGAGCGGGTATCGGTGGTCGTGGACCCGGTGAAACAAAGATTGAGACCGACCGACGCAGAATTCGTGACAAGATGGCAAAGCTCCGAAAAGAGATTGCTGAGATGAAGACTTCTCGCGACACTAAACGACAAGAACGTAAGAGATTTAACATTCCGTCCGTTGCCATCGCCGGATATACAAATGCAGGAAAGTCATCACTTCTTAACGCCCTCACCGGCGCAGGAGTTCTCGTTGAGAATGCCCTTTTTGCAACCCTTGATCCAACTGTTCGCAAATGTGAGACTGCTGAAGGACGCGTTTATACGCTCTCAGATACGGTGGGATTCGTACGACACCTGCCGCACCAATTGATTGATGCATTCAAATCAACTCTCGAGGAAGTCTCTGGCGCAGATCTGATTGTTCATGTTGTTGATGGATCGCACTCTGATCCCTTTGAGCAGATTCGCGCTGTTCGAGAAGTAATTAATGAAATCGGGGGAGGCGAGATCCCTGAAATCATTGCAATTAATAAGGTTGATATCGCAAGCCCTGATGTCGTAATGGAGATTTTGAGAAAAGAACCAAATAGTTACGCATTCTCTGTGCGATCTGGATTTGGTATAGAAGGTTTAATTCATGCAATTGAGAAATCTTTACCTCATCCAAGTGTCGAGATCACAGCGGTTATTCCCTATAGTCGCGGTGACTTGGTTTCAGCGATTCACGAACGTGGCGAGATTCTTAGTGAAGAGCATCTTGCAGAAGGCACATCAATCCATGCCTATGTAGATGGCGGATTGGCCCGTTCTATTGAGGCTGCCACTCAAATCGCCCCTTCTTAAGGGGAATAAAGGAGACACGCCGGCGGTTGTATCGACCATAAGTTCATTTATGCGCAACTATTCGCGCATGTAGGGGCAATTACGCCCAAGTACGAGTTTATGGAAGTGAGGTGAGATCAGTGGCAACAGATTACGACACACCCAGAAAGACCGACGAGGAGCTTCACGAGGAATCGTTAGAAGAACTCAAGGCAAAGCGCGTAGATG
The DNA here is from genome assembly GCA_044353955.1 of Candidatus Planktophila sp. Classification (GTDB taxonomy): domain Bacteria; phylum Actinomycetota; class Actinomycetes; order Nanopelagicales; family Nanopelagicaceae; genus Planktophila. Next base: position 6,834 of record JBILBB010000026.1, read on the forward strand.
CGCAATCAGGACAGATTGATGTTGATGAAGCAGAAGCTGCAGAGAACCTTGAACTTCCAGGTGCTGACCTCTCGGGAGAGAAGTTAGCTGTTCGAGTTGTACCAGTTCAGGTTGATGAATTTACATGTTCAAAGTGTTTTCTTATTCACCACATTACGCAACTTTCTAAAGGCGAAGGCTCAAAAGCTATCTGTAAAGAGTGTTCTTAAGTTCATCCATCTTCTTGCAGCTTACAAGCCAGTACGGGGTCGGATCACGCTGATCTAAGAGCGTGATCTTTACTCCGGTCGGTACCCAAAATTTAATCGCTAGAAAGGCAGCGGGATCTGCATCGCGTGTTCGAAGCAGACGCATCTCATCTCGATTCAAACTCTTTACCTCACCGAGAAATTTAAGATCAATATAAGCACCACCTACTTTTAACTGGCCATTACTCACAACGACCTCACTCTTTGATTTAACTGCAATCAGAATGAGAAGCAGCGTCAAGAAAATGAGAGAGATAGCTGCGCTTTGGTTGCCAAGGGCCGCCCAAAAAGCGATGACGAGTGAAAGAAACATGAAGTAAATGAAGGCGAGAAGCCATAATGGGGGGCGTATCACTTCTCGAAACTGCATGAGACCTAGGCTATCTCCTAATTTATCAAGTAGCCTTATCTTATGAGTCGAGTTGCTAGCACTACTCCACCAGAAAGTTCGATAATCCCTGAGCGCCATCCACTCTCTCCTCAGACCGGGTCGCAGATCCCTTCACACTTCGCTCATTGTTTTGGATGCGGAGAGCTTCACCCAACTGGTTTACATCTAGTTGCACATGTCGGTATTGGCGCAGATATCACCGCTGAATTTACTGTTACCGAGAACCATCAAGGAGCGCCAGGTCTTGCACATGGTGGATTGCTCTCACTTGCCTTTGATGAAGCTCTTGGAAAGTTGATGTGGTTGTTGCGTGCACCGGCTGTTACTGCGCGACTCGAGACAGATTTCTTAAAGCCCGTGCCAATTGGAACAGTTCTCCATATAACTGCGCAGATTACAGGTCAGGTGAGTCGGAAGGTTTATTCAGAAGCTGTGGGACGACTCAATGGCCCTGATGGCGAAATCGCTGTACGCGCCGCAGCCTTATTCGTCATTGTTCCGATGAAGCACTTTCTTGAGAATGCACCTGCTGATTACCTGGAAAACCTCAAGAAGAATCCGCATCTTTTGACATTCGTCGACCCAGAATTCAATATAAATCCGTGAGAATCAATCCGTGAACGAGTTCCAAGTACTGATCAAGCGACTTGATCCAGATCTGCCGCTACCTAAATATTCAAAGGGTGGTGATGCAGGTGCAGATATCGTCTCTCGTATCGATATCACTCTGGCGCCAGGGGAGCGAGCGCTAGTGCCTACCGGTATCTCAATCGCCCTTCCTGATGGTTATGTTGCGCTCGTTCATCCGCGTTCAGGTCTAGCAATCAAACATGGTGTCACGATGGTCAATGCACCAGGAACAGTTGATGCCGGTTTTCGTGGTGAATTACAGTGCATCATGATTAACCATGACCCAAAAGAGAGCATCACATTTAATCGCGGGGATCGCATCGCACAATTAGTCTTTCAAAAAGTGGAACGCGCAGAGTTTGTAGAAGTAGATGAACTTCCTGGCTCCGGTCGTGGCACCGGCGGCTTTGGATCAACGGGACGCTCATGACTCACGAGAGCGATAAAGATAAGGTAATCGGAGCCTTCGGAGGTAAGAAGGGTCTCATCGATACCGGTATCCCTTCTATCCTATTTCTCGTTACATTTAATCTTCGAAAAGATTTACAAGAGGCGCTCTTCGCGGCGATTGCAGTCTCTGCGGTTTTGACAATTATTCGCCTTGCAATGAGAGACACAATTCAGCATGCCATCAGTGGCTTTGTAGGAATTTTGATCTGTGCTTGGTTTGCCAATCGAACAGGAAATCCTTCTGATCTGTACATTCCAAAACTTCTGACAAATCTTGGATATGGAACTCTCTATCTTCTAACCAATTTGGCAGGGTGGCCAATTCTCGGATTGATGCTTGGTCCAATTTTGGGGGAGAATCTCGCCTGGAGAAATCATCCAGCACGTAAACGCGCATATATTCAAGCTGGTTGGTTATGGGTAGCGATGTTCTTTACAAGAATTGCCGTTCAGTACCCGATTTACAAGAGTGGAAATCTCAATCTCTTAGGAACGGTCAATCTGGCAATGGGATATCCGCTCTTTATCGCTACCGCATATGGCTCTTGGCTTATTCTGCGCCGGGTTCCATCTGTAAAGCCTTAACTCTAGATATCAAAAACTAGTTTTTGGCGATAAAGCAATCTTTGATTTGATCCTCTGCAGCCGCTGATGCTACGAAGAGAAGTTCATCTCCTGCAATAAAGAGATCACTTGGGGATGGAGCAATAACACGACCATCACGGACAATTGCAGCAAGTGATGCATCCTGCGGAAGCGCTACCTCTTCGACTGTCTTACCAATACAAATTGAAGTGTCGGGAAGGGTTATCTCGACAAGATTTGCCTGGCCCTTTCTAAATGAGAATAAACGTACAACATCGCCAACGCTGACAGCTTCTTCAACGAGGGCGGAGATAATTCTTGGAGTTGATACAGCAACATCGACGCCCCATGATTGATCAAAGAGCCATTCATTTTTTGGATGATTGATACGAGCTACAACACGAGGGACTCCGTACTCAGTCTTACCAAGAAGGGAGGCAACAAGATTTACCTTGTCATCACCGGTTGCAGCTACGAGCACCTGACATTGATTAAGTTGTGCATTATCTAGAGATGCGATTTCACATGCATCTGCCATCAGCCACTCTGCATCTGGGACCGAGTCAATTTTCAGAGCCTTTGGGTCTCTATCAATAAGTAGAACCTGATGACCGTTATCGAGAAGTTCTCGAGCGATAGCACGCCCAACATTTCCAGCACCAGCGATAGCAATTCTCATGGCTTATTCTCCTGGCCCGCTGGCAAGTACGCTCTCGGCTATTGCGAGTTTCTCGTCAAGAATTGTCATGTGCACCAAGTCGCCATCTTGCAGAACTGTATGGGCATCTGGGACTAGTGCTTC
>JBILBB010000156.1:0-2633 GCA_044353955.1 Candidatus Planktophila sp.
GTTGCTTAGCTGCGCGCTCTTCTGTCATTTCGCGTGCATATCCGCCTGCACCTTCGAGAGCTTCAAGTTCAAGGTTGATAAATGTTGCACCCATTGATTTCACTTCATCGGCAGATGATGGGCGAACGTCATAGGCACTGACGACTCCACCGAGACGACGAGCGGTCGCAATTGCTTGAAGGCCTGCAACACCAGCGCCAAGAACAAGGACCTGAGCAGGTGTAACTGTTCCTGCTGCAGTCATGAGCATTGGGAAGAAGCGAGGAGAAAGTTCTGCGCCAACAAGTGCTGCGCGATAACCCGCACAAAGCGCTTGCGATGTGAGCGCATCCATTGATTGTGCACGTGAAATGCGTGGAACTAATTCGAGTGAGAATGCTGTGACTCCAGCTTTCACTGCAGCTTCGATTGAATCTGTTGCAGTTACTGGAGATAAGAATGAGATCGTGACGGCGCCCTTCTTCAAGGTGCCGATCTGTGCTGGGGTTAGAGAGGTGACCGAGAGAACTACGTCTGCGCCGCTGATGACATCGCCGCTCTTAACGGTTGCACCCGCTGCAGTGAATAGATCATCAGTCGCCTGCGAATGAACGCCTGCTCCAGCTTCGATGACGACTTCATAACCAAGTCGGGTTAACTTATTGATGACATCTGGCACGAGCGCTACGCGCTTCTCGCCATCTCTGATTTCTCTGGGTACGGCAACTCTCATGGGCGATACCGTACCGGCTGCGCTGGCTTGAGGCTATGTGAAACCGCAATGTTTTCCTACATCTAAGAGGAAAGTTGGCGAGAAAATGAGTGTTAATGCCACTTTGAAATACTTGAACAAATCAAGATGCACGGATTGAAAGGGTCAAGGGAATCAGACCAGATAACTAGTGAGAGGTAACGAGTGAGTGGTAACTCGATTTCAACTTAATTTCCCTTTAGTTCGCCTCTGGTTAAGTGATAGAGCAGCGCCTGAATTGTTGTTCTGCGATGGAAAGCTTCACGCCAAATAACTGACTTTGCTCCATCGATAACGTTTGCTTCAACTTCTTCACCGCGATGGGCCGGAAGACAGTGCATGAAGATGGAATCTTTCTCAGTAAGTTTCATCAACTTCTCTGTAACAGCAAATGGAGTAAGAGCCTTGATCTTCTCTGCGCGCTCTGCTTCAGGATCTCCCATAGACATCCAGACATCTGTATACAAAACAGATGCACCTTGCGCTGCTGCCTCTGGATCATTTGTTACTTCAATAGTTGCGCCACTCTTTGCTGCAATCTCTTTCGCCTTTGCAACTACTGCTGCATCCGGCGCCCACTTACCCGCTGGGGTTGCGGCAACAACATGTGCGCCCATGATTGCACCCATGATGAGCCAAGCATGAGTCATATTGTTTCCATCACCCAGATAGACAAATTTGCGCCCTGCGACATCGTTTCCGAAGTTTTCGCGGATGGTTACCCAATCGGCAAGTAGCTGAGTTGGGTGGTCGTCATCGGTGAGGCCGTTAATCACTGGAATAGTTGAATTAGCGCCAAGTTCATCGACATCGGATTGTGCAAAGGTGCGAATAATCAAAGCATCACAATATCCGCTGATGATCTTTGCTGTATCAGAGATTGTCTCTCCGCGACCGAGCTGAAGTTCATCTCCGCGGATAAAGATAGGTGTGCCGCCCAAGTGAGCAACAGCTGTCTCAGATGCAAGACGAGTACGAGTAGATGGCTTTGTCATATAGATAGCCACGCTCTTATTACTCAAAGCTGTATTTGAACGAAGCGGGTTCTTTGCGAAATCTGCAGCAGTGTCGAGTAGCAATTCGACATCAGCACGAGAAAGGTGCTCGGTGCGCAGTAAGTCTTTCATTAGGAGATTCTACAGGGTGCCGCTTAACGTTAGATGCTCAATATTTGCGCCTGATTACATGGGCTGACTTAGTTAATCGCTAGCCCGAATTGAGAGTTGCCCAAAAAGATTGGCAGTTTTCGTGCGCTAGTAGATAATGGCGCCATGAGAGCGCAGGGTTCATCCGACATCAGTGCCGGTATTTTCGATCGCGGCCTTCCAACTCTTGATGGCCCAGTGATAAGCGCTGATACAGATACCCTCACAAAGCCTGTTGAACAAGAAGATGATGGCGGTCATGATCGTTTCGCGCATTACATTAAGAAAGAGAAAATTGTTGAATCTGCAGTTACCGGCAAAAAAGTGCGTGCACTGTGCGGAAAGAAATGGGTTCCTTCTCGAGATCCGCAGAAGTATCCAGTCTGTCCTATCTGCAAAGAGATCTTTGAAGGTTTAAGACCTGGTCCAGAAGATAAGGACTAGTGGAGGTGCCGGGAATCGAACCCGGGTCCTTCAGAATTAAAACAGGGCTTCTACGGGCGTAGTGTGTTTAACGTTTTCTCAGTCCTGAATCTCATACACACAAGTATTCAACGAACTCATTTGCGAAACTGTTCTCTCAAGATATTCGCAACGCTATCTCGATGAAGAGCTCTCTAGCGACGCCAGGTTCCGGGACGAGAGCGCGCCCGGGCTGACGGATTCGGTACTAGCTTATGCAGCTAGGGCGAAATCACTGCGACTGTTGTCTGCAGTTATTTGTGCACAGGTTTCATGGTTTACGAGATCATCCCGGC
>JBILBB010000157.1:0-2617 GCA_044353955.1 Candidatus Planktophila sp.
GATGGTGAGCAGGATGCAATGGCATCAAAATCTTCTGCCATCGTAATTGCGCGATTGCAGTGATAGGCATCTGTTGTAATGATGACCGTACTCAGATTGCGCTTCTTCATCTCGGTGATGTAACTCTTTGTTTGAGTCAAGGTATCGCGACCAACTGGGATCGAAAGAACTTTGCTCTTAGGAATTCCATTGCGCACAAGCCAATATCTTCCCGCTGCGGCTTCGGTTGTTCTATCTCCTGGCGCACCCGCACCCACGGTAATAATCAGAGGTGCATATTCCTCACCGAATAATCTCTTCGCTTCTTCAAGACGTGCAAGAAGTACATCACCCGGTGCGCCATTTAATTGAGCCGCACCTGCCACGACAATTGCATCGGCACTTGTCGTAACTTGCGGGTTCTTAGCAGCGTTCCACGTCACGAAAAGTGCGTAGGTCGGAATAATGATGACCACTGCCAAAATAAGTGAAATAACGCGTCTGATTAACTTAAACATCAGCCGCCCGAGAACATATCTTCAGCATCGAGATGGATCATCTCGTCTGGATCATTGAGCCAACCATCAGGCAAGGTTGGTGGACGACCACTACTGGTGCGACCTCGTGGCTTCTCACCGATTTCAACTGGGTATGGCTGTTCATCTAATTGGTTTAAGAGCGAACGCATCTCTGCAAGTGAGCCAACCATTCCAAATTGTCTGCGAAGTTCAGATGGCACGCGGAAACCTTTGAGGTACCAAGCCATATGTTTACGAAGGTCGCGGCAACCGCGATCTTCGGATTCGAAGTATTCGACGATAAGTTCTCCGTGGCGATACATAACTTCTCGCACTTCGTGCAGCGTTGGAAGCACTCGGTTATCTCCACCATTAAATGCATCCACTAAATCTGCAAAGAGCCAAGGGCGACCGAGACATCCGCGACCCACAACAACTCCAGCGCACCCTGTCTGTCGCACCATTTCAAGGCCATCGGCCCCAGACCAGATATCGCCGTTACCAAGTACCGGCACACCTGTAGGTTTTAAGTGTTCAACAAGGTTTGCAATCGCCGACCAATCGGCCTTTCCTTCATACATCTGCTGTGCTGTACGTGCATGCAATGCAACCCATGCAACACCAAGATCAGCGGCAGACTTTGCTGCCTCTAAGTAAGTGTGGTGATCGGTATCAATACCAATACGCATCTTTACCGTGACAGGAATTCCAAATGGTTTTGCATTATCGACAGCAGCTTTAACAATTTCTCGGAAGAGATTTCGCTTAAACGGAAGTGCTGCTCCCCCGCCTTTACGAGTTACCTTTGGAACCGGGCAACCAAAGTTCATATCAATATGGTCTGCAAGATTTTCGCGGCCAATCATCTTTACCGCTTCACCCATGTGATGTGGATCGACGCTATATAACTGCACAGAGCGCGGCCATTCGCCAGCGCCAGGTTCAATCATCCGCAGAGTTTCAGGAATTCGTTCTAGCAGCGCACGAGCTGTGACCATTTCAGAGACAAATAAACCTGCTCCTTGTTCGCGACAGAGCATGCGAAATGGAGCATTGGTAATTCCTGCCATGGGAGCGAGAACGACCGGTGGATCTACTAAGTGGACTCCATCTTTGAGCGGGAGCTTGAGTGGATCTAGCAGCCGAGTAGACGTGGGGCTAACCATGCTTCAACTTGATCTAGTGCGATGCGCTCTTGCGCCATTGTGTCGCGATCGCGAATTGTGACAGCTTGGTCTTCAAGTGTTTCGAAGTCGATAGTGATGCAGTACGGAGTTCCGATTTCGTCTTGGCGACGGTAGCGACGACCGATTGCACCTGAATCATCGAAATCGATATTCCAATTCTTACGTAATTGCGCTGCAAGATCGCGTGCCTTAGGAGAAAGGTCTGCATTACGTGAAAGTGGAAGAACTGCAGCCTTTACAGGCGCAATGCGGTAATCGAACTTCATCACTGCGCGCTTCTCCATCTCGCCCTTTGCATTTGGCGCTTCATCTTCTGTATATGCATCCATCATAAATGTCAGTGCACAACGATCTACGCCAGCTGCAGGTTCGATGACAAATGGAGTCCAGCGTTCATTCTTCTCTTGATCGAAGTATGAGAGATCTTTTCCAGATGCAGCAGAATGCGCCTTAAGATCGAAATCTGTGCGGTTGGCAATACCTTCAAGCTCACCCCACTCAGTTCCATTAAACTCAAATTTATATTCAATATCTGTTGTTCCCTTTGAGTAATGCGAGAGCTTCTCTTTTGGATGCTCAAAGAGGCGAAGGCGCTCTGGATTAATACCGAGATCCTTGTACCAATTAAGACGTGTCTCAATCCAGTACTTATGCCACTCTTCATCGGTTCCTGGAACGACGAAAAATTCCATCTCCATCTGCTCGAATTCACGAGTACGGAAGATGAAGTTTCCAGGTGTAATTTCATTACGGAAAGATTTACCGATCTGGCCGATACCAAATGGTGGCTTCTTACGTGATGTAGTCATTACCTGATCAAAGTTAATGAAGATTCCTTGCGCTGTTTCTGGGCGCAGGTAAGCAAGTCCTGACTCATCTTCGACGGGTCCAAGGAAAGTCTTCAGTAGTCCAGAGAACTGCTTCGGTGTCGTG
>JBILBB010000158.1:0-2607 GCA_044353955.1 Candidatus Planktophila sp.
AGCAGCGCCGTCCTTGGAACAAGTTCAAGCCCAAGTTATTCGCCTTGAGGAAGAGGCCACAGCTGCAGCAGAGGGTGCACAGGAAGCGAAGGTTCGCCTGGCATCTCTTACCCGAAGTCTTGCTGGAATTCAGGCGAAGGCCGCTCTTCAAGGAAAGACAGTCGATGCAATCTCTAAAACTCTTGGCGCAATCGCAGTAGATCAATATAAATCTGGAACCCTAAGCGAGAGCTTGGAGCTCCTCTTCTCATCTGATCCATCTTTGTATTTATCAGCCGCCGGATCTCTTGAGGCGATCACTCGTAAAAAGGGAATTCAACTCCGAAAGTTTCAATCGGCTGAACAACAGTTAAATGCCACTTCACTTACAGTCAGCGATCGATTGGCTCAAGTTAAGGTCTTGCAGAAGCGACTTGCAGAGCGAAGCGCAGTCGCCACAAGTAAGTTGGCCCAGGCAGAGTCCCTCTTATCTAAGTTGAAGAAGGCAGATCGTGAGCGTTTAGCGCGTCTTGCTAAAGAACGTGAAGATGCTGATCAAGCATCTTCACTCAAAGCGGCAAAGGGTGCAGCCGGTGTTTCTGGTCGCGCCGGTATAGCTTTGAAATTTGCCCTTGGACAAATTGGTGATCGCTATGTCTTTGGGGCCGCTGGGATGACTTTATGGGATTGCTCGGGGCTAACTATGCGCGCTTTCCAACGCGCAGGTGTCTCTCTTCCACACTCTTCTCGTGCACAATCCAGAATGGGTAAGGGTGTTTCCTATAGCCAGAAGAAGCCTGGCGATCTTCTCTTCTACGGAAGACCTGTATCTCACGTCGGAATTTATTTAGGTAATGGCAAGATGGTTCATGCACCGCGATCTGGTTCGCGAGTCAAGGTTGCCCCATCCGGCAGCTTAGGAAACAAACCATTGGTCGCAGTTCGCCGCTTCTAATGTCAGAACAAAGAGATACTTCTAAGAAAATACTCTGCATCACCAATGATTTTGGTCCTCGTGCAGGTGGAATTGAAACATTCATCATTGGGCTTATTGAACGCCTGCCAAAAGGTTCGGTAATTGTTTACACCTCTTCCCAAGAAAATTCAGCACCTTTTGATAGAGCGTGGACTGAGAATTTCGGAGTTGAGGTCATTAGAGACCGCTCCAAGATACTTCTTCCGTCGCTACGAGTCTCACGAAGAGTTCAATCAATCGTAAAGGAGCGCGAGATTGCCAACGTCTTCTTCGGGGCTGCGGCGCCGCTCGGATTACTTGCAAGAGGTGTGCGTCGTGCTGGTGCTAAGAATATTGTTGCGCTAACGCATGGACATGAAGTCTGGTGGTCGAAGCTCTGGCCATTCTCCTGGGCTATTAAGCAAATCGGTGCAAACGTTGACTCACTTACATACCTAGGTTCCTACACACAGCAAGCTATATCGAAGGCGCTGTCTAAAAGTTCTCAGAGTAAATTGGTGCGCCTTGCACCGGGAATTGATACTGAACATTTCTCACCAGCAAAGAGAAGTCCGCGAATCCGACGCGATCTCGGGTTGGAAGATAAGAAAGTTATCGTCAGCGTTGGGCGACTCGTACATCGCAAAGGCCAAGATTTCTTGATTGATGCACTTCCAATAATTTCGCAGAAAATTCCAAGCGTTCACTTACTCCTTGTTGGAGAAGGTCCGTACCGTGCCAAGCTCGAGAAACGTTCTGTAACTCTAGGCGTACGAGAGCGAATTACATTTATCGGAAGAGTTCAGTACTCAGAACTTCCTGAATACATTTGTGCAGGCGATATTTTTGCTATGCCGTCACGTTCTCGATTGGCAGGTCTTGAGGTTGAAGGCCTCGGGATTGTCTATCTAGAGGCGAGTTCGTGTGGTTTACCGGTTATTGGTGGAGTTTCTGGGGGAGCGCCAGATGCAGTTATTGAAGGTGAAACGGGTTTCTCCGTTGATGGAACTTCAGCGGATGCAATTGCGCAAGCCGCAATTCGACTCCTGAGTAATCCTGAGTATGCAGAGAAACTGGGCGCACAGGGCAGAGAGTGGATTGTCAGAGAGTGGCGCTGGGAGATTTGGTCAGAACAATTCAACAAACTCGTTCTTAGATAATTCCAGCAATCCTTACCTTCTCAATCGCCTGCAAACGATTCTTCACTTCAAGTTTTCTATAGATTGAAGCCAGGTGCGTCTTTAAGGTCGCTTCTGTTATGAAGAGTGAACCAGCAAGAATTTTGAGCGGTTCACCCCGATGGAGTTGGGTAACTATTTGAAGTTCACGCGGAGATAATGAAAATTTCTCACTCTTTCGTGCGATGGCCACAGAAATCTCTTTCGCAGCGAAAGATGTAGGTGAGGTAAGAGCAAAGTCGAGAGCTGAGAGAAGTTCACTGAGCGGGGCTGATTTATGTATATAGGAACTTGCCCCAGCTTTCATCGATGCAATTAGAAAATCTGCATGCTCATTAAGGGTGAGAACGACAATTGCAATCGTGCTCGAGATAGATCGAACCCAAGAGACAATCTCGAGCCCATTACCATCGGGCAAGTTGATATCGACGATGATTCCATGGGGTGCAATCTTTGTGATTTGTGCGATTGCTTCAGATTTTGATGCCGCTTGGA
>JBILBB010000159.1:0-2594 GCA_044353955.1 Candidatus Planktophila sp.
CTTGCGACATTTATTTCTAACTCTTTAGATTCAACGATTGACCCTGCATCCGTTGGAAGAGAAGTCGCTGAATGGCGCAAGAATTTCAGCGGGGTTCACTACACCGTTGATACTCCTAATTAATCGGTAGGTTTTGATTAGGGCACTTTGCAAGTATGCCCAGAATCGCACTCTTCTCGGGTGCAGTTACCCATAGAGAGTATTTAGCTTTCACTGCAATCTGCTGAGCAACATATGCACATCGATAGCTCTTCAGCGGTGGGAGCCATGTTGCAGCGTCGCCATCGCTTTTCTGAGAATTCAGTCGGCCCTTCACTGCAAAGAGATTGAGCGGGTCATTGGCCAAAGCTGTTCGCTCAATCATCGTCAATTTAAAGGCACCCGTCTGCCAGGCATTGGAAAGCGCGACCACATGATCAATCTGAACATCCATACTTGAGATATTTCCGCGAACGAAGTTGATGGTCTCGCCTGAATACCTATCTTCCAGAATGCCTGTAAGCACTACACAATCTCGAGTCTTTGGCTTGTAGGTAATTGAAATCAGGTCTCGCTTCAAAATGTCGTTGCGGGTATCGCATCCATTTCGATTTACATCAGCCCACGTTTGGCCAAATTGATCTCTCGAATATCCCGTCTTCGGCGCTCGCCCCTTTACTGGCAAGGTCTCAAGCACTGCGGCTGCAAGGCCCGGTTTCGCCTCTGCTGCAACCGATGCTGGTATCGCCAACCCAACGGCCAGGGGAATAGTGAGTAGCGCTATCCGTATTTCCCAGCGAGACATGTCACTATCTTCGCGGGCAAAAGGTGGTTAGACAAGCCGCACTGCGCTGGTAGTGTCTGCCCTGCATTCGAAGGTCCGCCTTTGAATGGGCTGTTAGCTCAGTTGGTAGAGCAAGCGACTCTTAATCGCTGGGTCGTAGGTTCGAATCCTACACAGCCCACAAGTCTGTGTTTAGTATTGACCTCCACCTGCAAGACAAGAAGCACCTCTGCTAGGAATTAATGGAGTAAAGAATGGCTGATCTAAGTAAAGCTCTTGCAGCTGCAGGAGCTGCCCTTCAAACTGAAGCTGCTGCGCTTAATTTATTTGCGCAATCCTTCGAAACGAATTTGAAGCCTGCGCTAGAAATGATTATTGAATGTAAAGGTTCTGTTGTAATTACAGGGTTAGGAAAATCAGGGCTTGTTGGCGCAAAGATGGCGGCAACGCTTTCTAGTACTGGAACTCCATCATTTTTCCTTCATGCAGCCGATGCCCTACATGGCGATTCCGGCGCCCTCAATCCAGCAGATATTGTCATTGCAATTTCTAACGCTGGCGAGACAGCAGAGGTTATTGCCATTGCACGCATGGCAAAGAGCTGGAATAACAAAGTCATTGCGATTACAAAAAATGTAACTTCCACTCTAGCCAAGACTGCAGATGCCACGATCAGCATTGCATGCGAACGTGAAGCTGATCCACTCAATCTTGCACCAACAACTTCAACAACGCTCACTATTGCTGCAGGTGATGCACTCGCATCTGCGCTGATGGCCCATCGTGGCTTTACTGCAGAGAAGTTTGGCCAATTCCATCCCGGCGGAACTCTCGGTCAGGTCACAAATAAGTGATGTCAGATCAATCAAAAAATCCACGTGTAACCACTTTTGGAAGTTTCATGATGGATCTCGTGGCTTACACACCAAGACGCCCAAAGAGTGGCGAAACTCTACGCGGTGACAGTTTTGCAATCGCACTAGGTGGAAAAGGTTTCAATCAAGCGATATCCGCAGGGCGCGCAGGAGCCAAGAGCGCCATGCTCGGAAATCTCGGCACCGATAGTTTTGGTGATGACTTCATGAAGGCATTCGTTGCAGAAGGCGTAACGGCAACTGATATTGAACGAAGCAATGAACTTGGCTCCGGCGTAGGACTTCCGGTAGTTACTGGCGATGGCGATAACTCGATCATCATCATCCCCCAGTCAAATGATTTAGGAAATGCTGATTACATTGGGCGCCATCGCCAAACCATTATTGATTCCGATGTTTTACTCCTTCAACTAGAACTTCCTGCGGATGGTAATTTCGCTGCGGCAAAGTTAGCGAAAGAAAATAACGTCATGATTATTTTGACCCCAGCTCCAGTTGCTCCACTCAACGGATGGGAAGGATTAGTCGATGTTGTCGTTCCCAATGAAGGTGAGGCAGCAGAGCTAACCGGAATCGAAGGCGATGTTGAAAAGCAGGCTCAGGCACTTTCGCAGATGCTTGGTTGCAAGAATGTCGTCATCACTCTGGGGCCAAAGGGTGCATTTGTCACCGATGGCCAGAGATCAGAGACTTTTTCTGCGCCAAAAGTGACAGCTATCGACACAATCGGGGCAGGCGACACTATGTGTGCCAACCTCGCGACCCGCCTTGCTGCAGGCGATGACATCTTTACGGCAACACAGTTTGGCGTTTATGCTGCAACTCTTAAGGTAACTCGTAAAGGTGCGGCTATGGCTTCTCCAACACCGAGTGAAGTCCAGAACTTTATATCTGAAAACAAGGAGTAAAAATGAAATACACCGGAATCATTAACCGCGATATCTCTGCCATGGTTG
>JBILBB010000160.1:0-2585 GCA_044353955.1 Candidatus Planktophila sp.
AAATTCATTTTCTATGCTCCTAATTTGTTTGGTTTACCTACGGTGTTTACCGGCAACACCAAACTCCGCAGCGAGGAGACCGGTCTTTCTTAACGGGCCGAAACTCGAGAGTTTCGGACCCTAGGCCTCGCTACGGCGGATAAGGAGGAGTCCGCGGAGCTTCATAGTGGCTACAGGATAGCCCGACAACGCTTACCTAATCAAGGTGGGTTACTGAGGTGGAATCAAGGTCCCCGAGAAGATCTGCCATGCGAGTGCAGATTTAGCAAGGAGTGAGAGCGTTATGTAGGTCTTCTCTCCGCGCAAATAATCTGACCATTTTCCAACCTTCTTATATTGAAGGTATTGAACGATTGCAAAGGTGTTAAAGAAGAAGAAGATTGAGAAGATGATGCCATAGACAAATGCAGGTGCCTTGGTATCACTTGGGCCGCCAACAGCAAGCACGTAGAACAGAATTGCAAGCCATGGGACAGCACCTGCGATACATCCGAAGATGTATGGAAGCCATCCACCATTTCCAGGTTCTTCATACTTCTCTTGCAGCCATCCAAAGAGAATCATCGAAGCATTGACGCCAAAGAGACCGATGATTGCAACAACATCTGAGACGCCAGTGATGAGTGCAATGAGAACGATCATTACTGATGAGCTAATTGAATATTCAACCCAACGGAAGTAGTTGCGGTGCGCTGCAAGACCTGCCGCATAGCGAGAGAAGAATTGTGGGCTTGCTACAAGGAAGTGGAAGAAGGCAGAGAGACCTAAGAAGATTGCGACAGTTAAGCCGATTGGGGCGTCAAGTAATGTGACAGGTTCTGCAAAGTCACTTCCTGGAGGTCCTGCTGCGTAGCGGGCAACGATTGGCAAGGTGAAGTCACTCGATAGGACAAGTACCACTGCCATTTGAGCGAGGTGGAAGAAACCTGCGATCAGGTTGTAGTTACGAATCTTCTTAGTATTAATCTCTTTAGCCATGGATAAAGGCTACAAGTGATATTCGAGAAAAATCGGTTACAGGACCGGCAAGTACCGATCTAATTCATAGGCGCTTACCTGGCGGCGGTAGTCCTGCCACTCAGCGCGCTTATTGCGAAGGAAGTACTCAAAGACATGTTCGCCGAGGGTTTCGCGTACGAGCTCGCTCTTCTCCATAACGAGAATTGCTTCCTCAAGATTTGATGGCAGCAACTGGTTATCAGTCGATGGTTCCAGCACATACTTCTTTTCAATTCCCTTAAGGCCTGCTGCCAACATCACTGCATAAGCAAGATATGGGTTACATGCAGAATCTGGTGAGCGGAATTCGATACGAGTTGAGTTCTCTTTATTTGGCTTGTACATAGGGATACGAACAAGTGCGCCACGATCGTTGTGGCCCCAGTTGATAATCGATGGCGCTTCTCCCCCGCCTTGTAAGCGCTTATAAGAGTTGACCCATTGATTAGTAATCGCTGTGATCTCAGCTGAGTGCTTCAAGATTCCGGCGATAAATTGACGGCCCACAGTTGAAAGATTGAGCTCTGCATCTTTATCGTAGAAAGCATTCTTCTCGCCTTCAAAGAGCGAGACGTGGGTGTGCATTCCAGAGCCAGGATGTTCTGTAAATGGCTTTGGCATAAAGGATGCGTAGAAGCCCTGGTTAAGAGCAACTTCCTTAATGACATGGCGGAAAGTCATGATGTTATCTGCAGTGCTCAAAGCATCTGCATAACGAAGATCGATCTCTTGCTGTCCAGGGGCACCTTCATGGTGACTGAATTCAACAGAGACACCCATCGCCTCTAATAGCGTGATTGCTTGGCGGCGGAAGTCGTGTCCCACAACTGCAGGTGTGTGATCGAAGTACCCACCTTGATCGACAGGAACGGGTGCAACGCCTTTTTCAGGTTGTGATTTAAATAAGAAGAATTCAATCTCCGGGTGGGTGTAACAGGTGTAACCCATCTTCGCGGCTTTATCTAAAGTGCGACGCAAAACATTGCGAGGGTCAGCTGGTGATGCATCCCCATTCGGCAAGGTGATATCGCAGAACATTCGCGCTGCACCCTGTGCTTCAGCGCGCCACGGCAAGATAGTAAATGTCGCAGGATCTGGCTTAGCCAACATATCTGATTCAGATTGGCGAGCAAATCCCTCAATTGCAGAACCATCGAATCCAATTCCTTCTTCAAAGGCATTCTCAAGCTCGGCAGGAGCAATCGCAACAGATTTTAAATATCCGAGCACATCTGTAAACCAGAGTCGGATAAAGCGAATGTCGCGTTCTTCAATTGTGCGAAGTACGAACTCCTGCTGCTTGCTGATGTTCTGATTCTGTGGGGACATGGCACCATCGTGCCAAAGTGAAGTTACGGCTATGTTACAAAACTAGAGTTCCCGCCACTTACTTGTCATTGGCAGACGTCGATCCTTGCCGAAAGCACGCTTAGAGACCTTCGTGCCAGGCGGATATTGGCGGCGCTTGTATTCAGCCTTATCCACCATTGCGATAACTCGCTTTACTAAATCTTTATCAAAGCCGGCAGCGATTAATTCATCGTGGCCCATATCTTCATCGACATAAGCGATTAAGACCTTATCGA
>JBILBB010000161.1:0-2535 GCA_044353955.1 Candidatus Planktophila sp.
TTTGCGTAGTATCCAGCGTTAGCTGCAGTTGGAACAGATGAGATAAGTGTGTGGAGATATGGCGCGCCACCTGCACGTGCAATGTCGCCGCGCTTTGTAAGTTCGGCAGCAACAGTGACTGCATCTGCGGGTTCGCCGCGACCATAGAGATCGAGAATTGCATCGTAAATTAATTCGTGTGCAGGGCGATAGAAATCGCGTTCACGTAATACTTCTACAACATCTGCAATTGCATCTTTAGATAAGAGCATTCCACCGAGAACAGATTGTTCTGCTTGTAGATCTTGAGGTGGTGTTCGCTCGAACTCTGCGCCAACGGTGTTGTACTGCCCGTTACGTTGGGAGTTATTAGGTAGTTCTGCGATGCTCACGAGCGGTACTTTCCTCTACACCACTGACAAAAGCGAAGAAGGCTGGGGATGAATATGTGGATAAACCCCTGATTCGTGTGTAAAAGACTGTGGAGAAGATGTGGGTAAGACCGCTAAACGGTGGATATGACTGTAATTGAGCGCAGATAGGTGTGGAGGAAAGTAATTGGGAAGTTCTCACCAATTGAGATTTAGCTAGCTGGCAAGAAGAAAGCCCGCCGCAGTTAAGCGACGGGCCTTCTTGAGTAAAGAAATTAAGCAGAGACGACTGTGAGATTTACAGTTGCGACAACGTTGTGTGCAAGTGAGACCTTTACAGTGTGTGTGCCTGTCTTCTTGATGTGACCTGAAGTCTTGAGGTTATGGCGATCGATATCGACTGAGGTTGCAGATTTGATTGCAGCTGCGATGTCCTTATCGGTTACTGAACCAAAGAGGCGACCAGCTGTGCCGGTCTTTACCTTGATAGTAACTGTCGCCTTTTCAAGAGTTGTCTTGATCTCTTTAGCGTGATCGAGATCGCGGACCTCGCGTGCAGCACGTGCACGGCGGATGCCTTCGATCTGCTTCTCGCCACCTAGTGACCATGCGATTGCAACGCCACGTGGCAATAGGAAGTTACGTGCGAAGCCATCTTTGACTGTTACGACATCGCCAGCGTTTCCGAGCTTATTTACTTCACGAGTAAGAATGAGTTTCATAGTTCAGTTCTCCTTATCGTGCTGATGATGTGTAAGGCAGTAGAGCAACTTCACGGCTGTTCTTGACAGCTGTTGCTACTGCGCGCTGATGTTGTGTGCATGCACCTGTTACTCGGCGAGCGCGGATCTTGCCGCGATCTGAGATGTACTTGCGAAGGGTCGCAATATCTTTGTAATCGATATATGTGACCTTGTCGCGACAGAAGCTGCATGGCTTCTTCTTGAACTTCTTATTAAGGGCAGCAGCTTTTGCGCCCTTATTCTTTGGCTCGCGTAGAGCCTTATTATTTCTTGCTCCCATTGTGGTGCTCCTTTTCGGGCCCTTCTCGATAATTTCTTAGCGAGAAGGAATGGATTGTCGGTTAGTTAGTTTTTAACTTTTTCTATTTAAAAGGGTGGTTCGTCGGTAGTAGATGTTCCCCATCCACCGCCGGCTGATGAAGTCGTTGCAGCAGCCCAAGGATCATCGCCAAATGAATCTGCAGCAGCTGGTGCTGCAGCTCCACCGCTTCCGCCAGCACGCTGTGTGCGTGTGACTTTAGCTGTTGCGTTGCGAAGTGATGGACCTACTTCATCAACTTCAACCTCGAATACTGTGCGCTTTTCGCCTTCTTTTGTCTCGTACGAACGTTGCTTAAGACGTCCAGAGAGAATGACGCGCATTCCCTTTGTAAGTGACTCTGCAACATTCTCTGCAGCTTGACGCCAGATTTGGCACTGAAGGAAGAGGCTCTCGCCATCTTTCCATTCATTTGTTGCCTTATCTAAGTAGCGAGGTGTTGAAGCAACGCGGAATTTAGCTACCGCTGCACCACTTGGGGTGAAACGTAGCTCTGGATCGTCAACGAGGTTGCCGATCATTGTGATTGTGGTATCTCCTGCTGCCATTTAATTTCCTCTTATCTACTCGTGGAGTCCGTGCTTATAAATTACATCTCCGAAGTGACATCCATGGCGCGAAACGCCAAGGTTGTGCATTACTCCGGACGCATAACCTTTGTGCGTAAGACAGATTCGTTCAGGTTTAGCTGACGATCTAACTCTTTGATAGCCGCTGGCTCGCAGTGCATATCTACAACTGCGTAAATGCCTTCTGGCTTCTTATTGATTTCAAATGACATACGGCGCTTGCCCCAAACATCGAGCTTGTCGACGCGGCCTCCGCTGTCTTTGATGATCTTGAGATATGTCTCAAGTGATGGTGTGACTGTACGTTCTTCGAGTTCTGGATCGAGAATGACCATTAATTCATAGTGACGCATGCGTTAACCCGACCTCCTTTGGACTAAGACGGCCACGGCATTTCCGTGGCAGGAGGGTTAATTCTCTTAGCTCATAAACCCGGAAGGGCCGTCTGAACCAAGGGGTTAAGGGTAACTCTCGCCTGTAGATAAGAGAAATTCGCTTGGAAATACGCGGGATTTCTGATGGCGGGCAGCCAGGCGCTGCAATAAGAGTAGAGA
>JBILBB010000027.1:0-9478 GCA_044353955.1 Candidatus Planktophila sp.
GGGAGTGCTTGGATTCTCTGTGATTATGAGAATTCAGAAGTATTTAACAACTATCACGATTGCAATGACTCTTGTTTACATACTCCTGACAATCGATGAAGTTAACTGGAGCGCAATCTCTGGTATGGAATCTGGAACTACCCAAGGTTTAATTGGAGCAATCATCTTTGGGGCTACAGGAATTGGACTTGGCTGGGTCAATTCAGCAGCCGACTACTCTCGATATCTCCCTCGAAGCGTCTCTAGTAAGGCTGTCGTTGGATGGACAGTATTCGGTGCTTCGACCGTGCCAATAATTCTTGTTATCTACGGCGCAGCCCTGTCAGGCAGCAATAAGGATTTATCCGATGCCATTGCAGGAGATCCCATTGGAGCGCTCACCACAATTCTTCCAACGTGGTATCTCACAATCTTTGCACTCGTTGCAATCCTTGGTCTTGTCGGGGGAGCGATACTCAATCTCTACTCCTCTGGTCTGACTCTTATCTCAATTGGCGTGCCGGTTAAGCGCCATACGGCAGCAGGAATCGATGCCTCAATAATGTTTGTGGGAGCTATTTACTTTGTCTGGATAGCGGATGATTTCTTCTATCCATTCCAAGGCTTTCTCATTACCTTAGGTGTTCCAATAGCGGCGTGGTCAGCAATCTTTGTCACTGATGTTCTCTTGCGAAAGAGTTACGATGAGAAAGATCTCTATCGCAAAGATGGTCGATATGGCTCTTGGAATTTCAGTTCAGTTGGAATCCTTGCAGTTGCAACTCTCGTTGGATGGGGCTTTGTCACGAATGGCTTTGCAAGTTGGCTCTCGTGGCAGGGTTACTTCCTGGGAATCATCGGAGGCAAGGAAGGTGAATGGGCATATGCGAATCTTGGAGTCTTCTTCGCATTGATAATTGCAGCTTCTGGATATTTCTTTATCGCCCGTAAGAATGTCGCCCGACAGTAATTGCCTGCGTGATACCTTCAGTGCATGCGTAAAAAGGTAGCTCCGTTAAGAGATTTCCTTCATCGCGAATCTTCGAGCGGAGTGATTCTCTTAATCGCAGCGATCCTCGGTTTAGCCGCCGCCAACTCTCCAGCGAGCAGCGCTTACTTCGATTTCCTCAATCTCGGTTTTGAAATCAACGCTGGGATTTTGGTTCTCAAACTCACCACACTTAAGGTGATTAATTACATCTTGATGACGATTTTCTTCTTTGTGGTTGGATTAGAGATAAAGCGTGAACTTACTTCAGGACATTTAAGCCGCTTTAGAGACGCAATCATGCCCTTTATTGCTGCTATCGGCGGAATGGCGCTGCCTGCACTTATCTATCTGGCAATTGCAGGATCAGAAGCCCCACGAGGTTGGGCGGTACCAGTAGCTACAGATATAGCACTCGCGGTGGGTACCTTGGCCTTACTCGGCAGTTTAGTTATTCCTTCTCTTCGCACATTTCTACTGGGACTAGCTGTCATTGATGATATTGGCGCAATCTTGATCATCGCATTTATTTATTCAAGTGGAGTTGCAATCTCGTGGCTCTTGGCTGCAGCAGTAACAGTTATAGTCATTGCGCTCGTCAAGAAATTTGGACTGCGTAACACATATATCTATGTACTACTTGGGGCTGCGCTTTGGTATGCCTTCTATCGCACAGGCATTCACCCGACTCTCGCCGGAGTAGTGCTCGGACTCCTTACACCTAATACTCCTAAAGAAGTTGATACCTATCTCGACGTCGAGGATGGCTCACTTTCTGTCATCGAATGGCTTGAAGCAAGATTGCACCCTTGGAGCACCTTCTTAGTTGTGCCAATTTTTGCCTTTGCAAATACTGGCGTGATTCTTACAAGTGAGGCCCTGAAGAGCGCATCAACCTCGGTAATTGCCTGGGGAATCTTCGTAGGACTTGTCATCGGAAAGCCAGTTGGCGTTCTCCTTGCAATGATTTCTGCAAAGAAGCTCAACATAGGTGATTATCCAATTGGAGCGCGTAATTCAGATGTGTTAGCCACTGGCAGCGCCGCTGGAATCGGTTTTACAGTTGCAATCTTTATCGCAAGTCTTGCTTTCACTGATTCGGCTCAGCGCGATATCGCGATAATGGCCGTGATAACGGCATCTATTGTCAGTGGAATGCTGAGCTGGATTCTCTTTAAGGCCTTCTCGAGAAGAGCCTAACAAGGCTAGAAAAGAACAATGGCCCCTGATTTCTCAGAGGCCATTGTTATGTAATTTATTTTAGATATCGTAGTAAAGCTCGAACTCAGCTGGATGTGGACGCAAGCGAACATAATCAACTTCATTCTTACGCTTCCACTCAATCCATGTTGAGATGAGATCTTCTGTGAAGACTCCGCCCTTTGTAAGGAATTCGTGATCTGCCTCAAGGCTATTGAGAACAGCATCAAGTGATCCTGGAACCTGAGGGATAGAAGCAGCTTCTTCGCCTTCTAGTTCGTAGAGATCCTTATCAACTGGTGCAGGTGGTTCGATCTTGTTGACGATTCCATCGATACCAGCCATGAGCATCGCAGCAAATGCGAGATATGGATTTGATGATGGATCTGGGCAACGGAATTCAACGCGCTTTGCCTTTGGTGATGCACCAGTAATTGGAATACGGATACATGCTGAACGGTTACGAGCAGAGTAAACAAGATTTACTGGTGCTTCATATCCTGGAACCAAGCGACGGTATGAGTTCACTGTTGGGTTGGTGAATGCAAGAAGTGATGGAGCATGCTTCAAGAGACCACCGATATACCAACGCGCCATATCTGAAAGATCGCCATATGTGCCAGCTTCGAAGAAGAGCGGCTTTCCGTTCTTCCATAGTGATTGGTGAACGTGCATTCCAGAGCCGTTATCTCCAAAGAGTGGCTTTGGCATAAATGTTGCGGTCTTGCCGCCTTCCCATGCCACGTTGCGAATGATGTACTTAAACTTCATTAGCTCATCGCCTGCGCTCAAGATATCTGTGAAACGGTAGTTGATCTCCATCTGTCCAGCAGTTCCAACCTCGTGGTGCGAACGCTCAACAAGAAGACCTGCACGACCGAGCTCCATCACCATTTCATCACGAAGATCTGCAAACTGATCTGTTGGTGAAACAGGGAAGTAGCCACCCTTTACACGTGTGCGGTATCCGCGGTTGGGAGTTCCATCTGGATCTGCAACGATTCCTGTATTCCAGGCACCTTCGTAAGAATCGATATGGTGATACGCCTCGTTGATGCCTGTCTTAAAGCGAATGGCATCGAAGACATAGAACTCTGCTTCTGGCGCGAAGAATGCCTGATCTGCAATTCCTGTTGACTTCATATAGTCAACAGCCTTTGCAACAACGCCACGTGGATCACGTGAGTAAGGAGTGTTATCGCTTGGGTTGTGAACAGAGAAGATAATGACAAGAGTCTTCTCAAGACGGAATGGATCGATAAATGCAGACTCAGGTACTGGGAGCAACTTCATATCTGATTCGTTGATTGCTTGGAATCCACGAATAGATGAACCATCAAACATAAGACCATCTGTAAATACAGCTTCGTCAAATGATTCAACAGGTACGTTGAAGTGGTGCTGAATACCAGGAAGGTCTGTAAATCGTACGTCGACGAGTTTTATATCTTCCTTCTTAATGTATGCAAAAATTTCTGATGAATTCTTAAACATATTTACTCCAATTGAGGCTGTTTATAACCCAGCCGACTCAACTCTGAGCTCTGCTGATGGAGTGAAGGCTAGTTTGCTTGCGTAAAAATGTCATAATCGCCGTGTTACAGCCGTGTTACATCCTGACAGGAAACTCTCGGCGCTAGGCTTCGGGCCATGTATCCACGCGTGAGTCAGGGCCGGCGCCTTCTAGGAATAACGATCGATTGGCTCGCTTGCTATGCAATCGCCCTTGGATTCTTTGCTGGTGGCGGTTCTCTCATGGATAGGGTCCCGCAGGCCCGAGTTCCAGTGCTCATTCTTCTCTTCGCCCAGTACTCGCTCTTTGTGGCACTTGGGGGAGCATCCTTTGGCCACAGAATTGTTGGCCTCAAGGTGGTTAGGTTTTCAGATGGTGGCGCAGTTACTCCACGTCAATCATTGATTCGAACAGCGCTATTGCTGCCACTAGTTACAGCAATTACATTTGATGAAGATGGGCGAGGCATTAATGAACGCCTCTCAAATACTGTTCTTATTCAGACCAGAGGAAAGATTTAGCGAATCTTTACACCTTTTGGCATTGGACCCTTTGGAATTGGAAGGGACATTCCACCGACTGCCTTAAGGCGGGCACGCACTTCTCTCATCTGATGCGGAGTCAGCTTCTTTGGAAGTTTTCCAAGATGTTTCTGCAATTTACGAAGAGGAATCTGGCCTTCTCCATCTCCAACAAAAACTTCAGTGATTGGAACACCAGGTGCGTAGCGCTCTGATTTGCGCTTCTCATCTTGCAACATCTGACGCACTGCAAATCCGCCTTCTCCAGTGAGAACGATTCCAGCACGCCCAACACTGCGATGCACCATATCCTGTTGACGATTTACAGCAACTGCTGGTGTTGTTGTCCAGCCCTTACGAATTGCCATGAGAACGCTAGCTCCAGCGCCCATCTGTCCCTCAATATTTGCATATGCAGCAGAACCTGCAACGCGTGTGAAGAGAAACATTGTCGCAAGCGCTGCGAGTGGAGTTGTAACGAACCCACCATAAACCGGATGGTCGAATACGAAACCGAGAGTTATTCCAATTACGAGAACAAGGATGAATGTGGCAATCAGTGCGCCACCAATCCAAGGTTTAACAGATGCCGTGATTTTGTATGCATCGCGGAAGGTCTGAAAACGCGGCTTCTTTATCTTTGCTTCTTTTTTCTTACGCTTGAACATGCGCGTTAGTTTAGGGGAGCGGGGGCGATACCACCAAGACGAACAGGCGCCCAGCGCTGGCCTACGTGTGAATCTGGATACTTTTCTTGAACTTGATGCAGCATGGAGATCATTGTTTCTCGCAGCAATTTCTCACCCGCGTCGACATCGCTCTGCTTATCGAAATAGAGCGGGGCTCCAAAGGCGACGGTGATAGGGAATTTATTGCGACGAAGATTTCGCTTCACCTTCTTGGTCCAGATTCTCTGTGAACCCCAGACAATCGTTGGAATTACAGGCACTCCGGCGCCCATCGCTAATCGCACAGCGCCAGTCTTTAACTCTTTAATTTCAAAGGATACAGAGATAGTTCCCTCTGGAAATACTCCGACTATTTCTCCTGAGCGCAGTGCTCGAAGCGCTGCGACGAAAGATGCAGTCCCGCTACTACGGTCAACACAGATGTGATGCATTCCGCGCATTAATGGGCCTGCCAATTTATTGTCGAAGATCTCTTTCTTCGCCATAAAACGGATATAGCGTTTTGCAGGAAGTGCGGCAGTGCCGGCGAGTGCGAAGTCGAAGTAACCGATGTGATTGATTGATAAGACAGCTCCACCTTCGCGAGGAATGTGTTCGACGCCTTCGAAATCAAATTTGAGCCCTAGGTACTTCCAAAATAACTTGATCGCACCAATTACTGGTGGATAGACGAGATCAGCCACGTTTCTCCTGGGCCTGTTTGTAGAGACGACCAGCACGGTAAGAACTTCTTACTAATGGTCCGCTCATGACGCCGCTGAAGCCAATATCTTCAGCTTCCTTTGCAAGCTCAACAAATTCATGAGGCTTTACCCAACGCTCGACTGGGTGATGTTTATTTGTGGGGCGAAGGTATTGAGTAATAGTTATGAGATCGCAACCTGCTGCATGTAAATCAACGAGAGCCTGAGAAATCTCTTCCCGAGTTTCACCGAGACCGAGAATCAAATTCGATTTTGTAATTAAGCCAAATTCCCGGGCCTGAGTAATTACCTTGAGAGAACGTTCATATGTAAATGCTGGGCGAATCTGCTTAAAGATTCTTGGAACTGTTTCAAGATTATGTGCAAAGACTTCAGGTCGTGTCTCAAATACTTCATTGAGAAGGATTGGATTTCCGCTGAAATCTGGGGCGAGCATTTCGACGCCTGTACCGGGATTTAGCTCATGAACCTTTCGAATAGTCTCTGCATATAACCAAGCACCTTCATCTTCAAGGTCATCTCTTGTTACACCAGTAATTGTTGCGTACTTCAAACCCATCGCCTGGACAGATTCAGCAACTCGGCGCGGCTCATCGCGATCTAACTCTTCTGGTTTACCAGTATCGATATTGCAGAAATCGCAACGACGCGTGCAACGGTCTCCGCCAATAAGGAAAGTTGCCTCCTTATCTTCCCAACATTCAAAGATATTTGGACAAGCGGCTTCTTGGCAGACGGTATGCAAACCTTCTGTCTTTACCAATGAACGAAGTCGGGTGTACTCAGGGCCCATATTGGCGCGAGTCTTGATCCATTCAGGTTTGCGCTCAATAGGCGTTTCAGTATTGCGGGCTTCGATACGAAGTAGCTTGCGACCCTCTGGTGCGATAGTCATGCGCTCACCTTCAGTAAAGTTGTTGAAACCATTTTTTCTACAATGGGTAGGACCTCAATAATATCGATATCTCGCCCTAACTCTTTACTCAGAGAAGTGACCTCGGCATCGCTAATTCCACAAGGGATGATCTTCGAGAAGGCCGATAAGTCAGGGTTCACATTGAGTGCAAATCCATGCATCGTGGTGCCAGATGCAACGCGGATACCAATCGCCACGATTTTTCGATCACCGCGAGCATCTTGTACCCACACTCCCGAGCGCCCTGGAATCCTGGTGGTTGAAATATCAAAATGTGCACAGACCTCAATCAGCGCTGATTCAATCTCTCTAACAAAGCCGACAAGTTCGTGGGGATTTGCTAATTTGAGAATTGGATAACCGACGAGTTGACCTGGTCCATGCCATGTTATTTTTCCGCCTCTATCGACATCAATGACCGGGGTTCCATCACTTGGCTTCTCGTCGGTCGAAGTTCTCTTTCCTGCGGTATATGTTGATGGGTGTTCAAGGAGCAAGAGAGAATTTCCTCGAGAACCGCTGGCAACTTCAGAGTGAATTTTTCGCTGCAAATCGAGGGCTGTTAGGTACTCCACAGTTCCTAGACGCTGCACATCAAGAGAGTTGGCAGAAATTTCCGCTCCGAGGGGAACGCTAGCAACTGGCACAGGTACAGCGTAAAGGTAGGCTTGGTGCCTAGCCAATCGCATCTCGCGCCTATCTGCTTGAAAGGTATGAAATCTCCATGTCTCTGGCCTCAACTCGAAAGAACCGTAAACCCTTCGCCCTAGCGATGCTCGTGGTCATCAGCTGGTTCATCATCACCGGCATCTTTGGGCCACTCTTCGGCAAGCTCACTTCGGTTCAGGAGAATAACAACTCCTCATTCTTACCAAAGGGCGCAGAGGCGACCCAAGCAGCTGATCTCATTGAGGGATTTTCAGCGGATTCTTTCCTCTCCTTCCCAACCTTGATTCTCTTTGAAGGAAAGGTAACCCCTGAGAACCTGGCTGCAATTAATGCACATATGGCAGGCGTTGGCTCGCTCACTATTGGAGATACAGATAAGAAAATTTCGGATTACATCGCACCCGATCAGGTAATTTCAGTATTCCCATCGGAAGATGGAGAAGCGATTCTTGCAAATGTGCCATTAGATGGAAATGCAATCTCCGAATTACTGCCTAATGATGAGCCAGTTCTTCCTGCAATAGTTGAAGCACTTCGCGAAGATGTAAAACCATTGGCGGATGCAAATGGGGTCAGTCATTATGTGACTGGGCCTGCGGGCTTGTTAGGTGACCTCTTCGGTGCATTTGGTGGAATCGATTCAACGCTTCTGCTCACTACGCTCGCTGTCGTTGCGGTTATTTTGATTGTTGTCTATCGCTCTCCAGTTCTCTGGATCATTCCACTGCTCTCTGCGTTATTTGCACTTTCAACTGCTGGTGGAATTGTCTACCTATTGGCAAAGGCGGACATCATCGATGTCGATGGTCAATCCCAGGGAATTCTTTCAGTTCTGGTTATTGGTGCTGCAACCGATTACGCACTCTTGTTAATTGCACGATATAGAGAAGAGCTACATCATCACGAAAATCGCTTCGATGCGATGCGCGCTGCCTATAAAGGTGTTTGGGAGCCAATCCTTGCATCTGGTTCAACAGTAGCTATCGCGCTACTGGTTCTGCTCTTCAGTCAGTTAACAAATACTGCTGGCTTAGGCCCAATTGGTGCAATCGGAATTGTTGTTTCGATGATTACGATTTTGACTTTACTTCCTGCGCTACTTCTTCTCTTTGGTCGCTGGATCTTCTGGCCACGCGTTCCACGCAATGATGGTGATGATCACGTCCTTGAGGGAATGTGGTCAAAGGTTGGCGCTGGTATTGGACGCAATCCTCGTAAGGCGTGGGTTATTACAGGCACAGTTCTTCTTCTATTCGCCTTTGCATCCACGACCTTGAAGGCAGATGGAATCGGAACTGTCGATACCTTTACAGGAAAGCCGGAATCCGTTGTTGGACAGAAATTACTTCTTAAGCACTTCCCAGGTGGTGAAGGAGATCCAACTCAAGTCGTAGTGAGCGCCGACAAGATTGAAGCAGTAACAACTGCGCTTACTGGGGCTCCAGGAGTTTCATCAATTACTCCAGCACTAGATGGTCTTCCTATCCCAGGGCAACCAGTGCCAGAAGTAAAAATTGTCGATAACAAGGCAATCCTCAATGTAACTTTGGATGCAGCTCCAGATAGCGTCGAAGCAGGAAATGATATTCCTGAGCTAAGACGTTTAGCGAAAGCGGCTGATTCAACTGCGTTAGTTGGCGGGACAAGCGCTGTTTATTATGACGTTCGCCAGGCGAACAATCGAGATAACAGAGTGATTATTCCAATCATTCTCTTTGTCATCACTTTGATTCTAGGAGTTCTCCTGCGAAGCATTCTCAGTGCAATCGTTCTGCTCGGAACTGTTGTTCTCTCATACTTTGCAACGCTCGGAGTCTCTGCTCTGGTCTTTAACCATGTATTCGGTTTTGCAGGCGGAGATAACTCATTCCCACTCTTCGCCTTTATCTTCCTAGTTGCACTCGGCATTGATTACAACATCTTCTTGATGTCTCGTGTACGTGAAGAGTCGCAGAAGATTGGTACTC
The DNA here is from genome assembly GCA_044353955.1 of Candidatus Planktophila sp. Taxonomy (GTDB): domain Bacteria; phylum Actinomycetota; class Actinomycetes; order Nanopelagicales; family Nanopelagicaceae; genus Planktophila. The sequence goes on from JBILBB010000027.1 coordinate 9,147, forward strand.
GAGCAGGTGTGATCAAAGGCCTTACAGTGACAGGTTCAGTTATTACTTCTGCAGGAATTGTTCTTGCAGCCACCTTTGCTGTGCTCGGCCTTCTGCCACTTGTTCCACTTGCACAACTAGGCTTTGCTGTCGCCTTTGGCGTTCTTCTAGACACAATCATCGTTCGATCAATCTTGGTACCAGCTCTCGTGCATGAGATCGGACCAAAGATTTGGTGGCCTTCTAAGCTTCAAAATAAGTAAGCCTTCATGAAAGTTGGCACAAGTTAATGTCAGATAAGCCAGTCGTTGTCATTGGTGGGGGATTGGCTGGGTTGAGCGCTGCACTGACTC
>JBILBB010000162.1:0-2524 GCA_044353955.1 Candidatus Planktophila sp.
GAAGCTCTGATCTCAATTTCAGAGTCATCACTTCGAGGAGATAACTTTCCAAAAGATGCACTTGAGACACGAGTAACTGTTCCACTTGGTGCGCTAAATTCTGCGCCAGTATTTTGGAGAGAGTCCAGTAGCCAGTTCCAGCCGACCTCTGGAAGCAGCGGATCTTCTTGCATCTCACTATCTACATCGGCACGCATAAATGTTACGCAGCGAAATTCACCTTCCCAAGTATCTTGCCCACCAGGTTCATGGAGAATCACAAATCGACCTGAAGCGACTTCTTCTTCAGCATCCCCTGAAAGTCCATTAGAGATATCTGCGGTAAATGCGAAGGAGTAGGCAGCTAACTTTTGTGGCGCCGGTACTTCGTCAAGGATTATCTCGGCGCGTGGAGTAAATGTACGTAGAAGTTCAATCATTTCAATAAAGGAGAATGGCGACTTCACTGGTTCATTCTAAAGTTGATGGGGTGCTTTCGGCGGGAGGCTAAGACCTTCGAGCAGGTAGAGTCTGCTCTTATGGCCAGCGCATTAGCCCTTCTCTCGAGTCTCCTATGGGGAAGCGCCGACTACATCGCCGGCAACCTCAGTAAGAAGTTCCCTGCGATTGCTGTCCTCGCTGTCAGTCAGGCGATTGGTTTTCTCACCGGCATCGTTCTCGTTGTAGCAACTGGTGCATGGGGCGCAGAAGCCTTCGGTTCCAATGGTTATTTCATTCCGGGAGTTCTCGCAGGTTTCACCGGTTATTTAGGATTGATTAGTCTCTACGCCGCACTATCAACGGGGCGTATGGGCGTTGTCTCACCTATTAGTTCATTGAGCGCTTTGATTCCACTCGCTTTTGCGCTGTTCTATAAAGGCGATCAACTTTCGACAATTCTCTCTATCGGCGTCGTCTGTGCGATGCTCGGTGCTTTTCTTGCAAGTGGTCCGGAAGTTTCGCAAGGTCTACCACTCAAGCCAGTTCTCTTGGCTCTCAGTGCCGCATTCTTCTTCGGTATCACCCTTGTCTGCATGGCCATCGGTTCTGAAAGTAGTGCACTGATGACGATGACAACGATGAGAACGACGACTCTGATTATCGGCATCGCTCTCTTAGTGCGATTTAGACATGTTGGTGGACTTGGAAAGCCACAGATGCCACTTCTTATATTTATCGGGGTTGCAGACTTCGCCGCCAATCTCTTACTTGGCGTTGCAACAACTAAGGGATTGGTCTCTCTTGCGATGGTGCTGGGAGCGCTCTACCCAATCGCAACAGCTCTATTGGCATATATCTTCCTGCATGAGAGGCTCCACCGAGTCCAGTATTTCGGTATCGCTTTTGCGGTAGTTGGCGTTGGCTTGATCTCAGCCTTCTAAAACAACCTATCTCTTAAGTGCCGAGATAAATCGAGTACCTTCAACAATCTCATCTCGTGTTATTGAAAAGCTAGAGAGTAACTTCTCGATATCGATCTTATCTTCTCCGCCAGTAATAGTTGTGATGCTTAACTCGAGTTCATCAATTAGACCAGCGCTAATCAACTCTTGGAAAATTGCTGCTCCAGCTTCAATATGAATTCGAGGGCCAAAAGTTTTGAGCGCTCTATCGAGAGCTTTTGCAGGAGCTAGATTCCAGCAGTGAGCTAAACGATTTCCACTGAGTGGATTGATGAGCGCACGCGAGAGAACTATGACGGGAACAGGAGTTCTCTGATACGGCTCTGTGCGAGCAGTGTTGCCGCCAATGATGATGCAATCAGCGCTCCGACGACGTTGTAGAAACTCTGAGCGATCGAGTGCAGTAGTGACGCCGGCCGAATTTCCATTCTTGGAGGTAGAACCATCTGCCCCTACAACAAGGGTCCCAATTACAGGCATACGCTCAGAATATTCTCTTTCTCACGTAATTATCAGCGTAATCACCCATTCCAAATTGAATTTACAGCATCTCGGGCGTTAGCCTTAAAACATGAGAAAGCGAATGAAGGCCGCCGTTTTGCCGCTTGCCGCGGCTATTGCGGTCTCCCTACTACTCGCGCCTCCATCCCAAGCAGCGCCGTCCTTGGAACAAGTTCAAGCCCAAGTTATTCGCCTTGAGGAAGAGGCCACTGCTGCAGCAGAGGGTGCGCAGGAAGCGAAGGTTCGCCTGGCATCTCTGACCCGAAGTCTTGCTGGAATTCAGGCGAAGGCGGCTCTTCAAGGAAAGACAGTCGATGCAATCTCTAAAACTCTCGGCGCAATCGCAGTAGATCAGTATAAATCTGGAACCATAAGTGAGAGCTTGGAGCTCCTCTTCTCATCTGATCCATCATTATATTTATCTGCCGCTGGTTCTCTCGAAGCAATCACTCGTAAAAAGGGAATTCAACTCCGAAAGTTTCAATCAGCTGAACAACAGTTAAATGCCACCTCTCTTACAGTCAGCGATCGATTGGCTCAAGTTAAAGTCCTACAGAAGCGACTTGCAGAGCGAAGCGCAGTCGCCACAAGTAAGTTGGCCCAGGCAGAGTCGCTCTTATCTAAGTTGAAGAAGGCAGATC
>JBILBB010000163.1:0-2519 GCA_044353955.1 Candidatus Planktophila sp.
CCTTAACTCGGCGGCAGTCTTACCTTTGGCAATTTGTAGAACTGCAAAAGCTGTAATGATGCACATTGCCGCTGAGATATAGAAAGCTAAGGCATAGTCTCCGAGCTTTACTCTCAAGATTGCTGCACCTAGTGCTGCAATAGAGGCGCCGACTTGATGCCCCACAAAGACCCAGCCATATACAACGGTAGAACGATCAGGGCCAAGAACAATTCTGCAGAGCATCAGTGTTGGTGGGACAGTTGCCACCCAATCTAGGCCATAGAAGATTACAAATACTAGTGTGGATGGCTGAATTGTGCTGAAGAGAATTGATGGCAGAAGAAAAAGTGAAAGCCCACGTAGTCCGTAGTAGAAGAAGAGTAATTTTCTTGGATCATATTTATCTGTGAGATATCCGGAGAAAATTGTTCCGATGACATCGAATACGCCAACTAGGGCAAGCAATCCTGCGGCAACAGTCTCCATCATTCCGTGATCGTGGGCTGCCGGAATGAAGTGAGTTCCAATTAAACCGTTGGTGGAGAGGCCACATACTAAGAACGAGAAGAATAGAATGAGGAAGTTCTTATCTCTCCAAGATCTCGTCAAGGTATCGATTGCAATACGACCGGCAGATAAATCACTCTTTACAGGTGGCTGCCAATTATCAGGTGCGCCATACGGTGTGATTCCAAGTAACTCAGGGCGTTCCTTTAAGAAGAAGTAGATAAATGGAATGACGGCTGCAGATGCACCACCCACGGTGAGAGAGACGCTCTTCCATCCATAAGTAATAGCAAAGTGTGAGAGCAGAGGTAGAAAGATCAGTTGTCCGGTTGCAGTCGCTGCAGTAAGTGCGCCAACAACAATTCCTTTGCGAGCTACAAACCAACGATTAGCAATCGTTGCTGCAAAGACAAGCGCCATGGATCCTGCACCGACTCCAACGCCGATCCCCCAAAGCGCCCATAGATGCCAAGGTTGAGAGATAAAGATTGTGGAAGTAGAACTAATGGCAACAAGTGAAAGCGCTGCCATAACAACTTTTCGAACAGTAAATCGCTCCATGAGAGCCGCTGCGAAAGGAGCAACGAGACCGAAAAGCAGAACATTGATTGAAACTGCGGCAGAGATCTGAGAACGGGACCAACCAAATGCTTCTTCTAGGGGAACAATCAGTACAGAGGGCGCAGATCTAAACCCAGCAGTTGCCATCAAGGTAAAGAAGGTGACAATTACTGCGATCCATCCTGGATGGATTTTTTTCTCCGCCATGAACTACCGACTAGGCCTTTAAGTATTGTGTAAGGAATTCACGCTCAGGATCAGTTAACGGTCGGGACTTCTTTGTCTCCATGGACACAGCAACTTGTACAGACTTTACCTTCGCATGCACTACGCCATTGTCACCAACGACTTCATAACCCATCACAAATGATGAATTGCCGATGGATTCAACCCAGAGGTTTACATCGTAGAACTTTCCACCTTCATAAATCGGAACCAAGTAATCCACTTCAGCTTTAGCTACCACCATCTCAACCAGTGACGGCTTCTCGTTCTTAGCTGCATATTGATAGAAAGACCATTGAAAACGAGCTTCCTGGATATAGGTCAAATACTTTGCATTGTTGACATGACCAAATGCATCAATGTCACCCCAGCGCACAAATTGCTTATCTGTATAAATCATTATCGTGTGAGCTTTCGATATGTAACGCGATGTGGGCGAGCTGCATCTGCTCCTAAGCGGGCGATCTTGTTCTCCTCGTATGACTCGAAGTTTCCTTCAAACCAGAACCACTTTGATTCACCTTCGTAAGCCAAGATGTGTGTAGCTACACGGTCAAGGAACCAGCGATCGTGGGAGATCACAACCGCACATCCTGGAAATTCCAGGAGCGCATTTTCAAGTGAACCAAGTGTTTCAACATCAAGGTCGTTTGTTGGCTCATCGAGAAGAAGTAAATTTCCGCCTTGCTTAAGTGTGAGTGCAAGGTTGAGACGGTTTCTCTCACCACCAGAGAGAACCCCTGCTGGCTTCTGCTGATCTGGGCCTTTAAATCCAAAAGCTGCAACGTATGCACGCGATGGCATTTCAACTTGGCCGACCTTCATGAAATCGAGACCATCTGAAACAACTTCAAAGAGTGACTTCTTTGGATCGATTCCGCCACGGGACTGATCGACATAAGAAATCTTTACAGTCTCACCAATTTTGACATTTCCTGAATCTGGTTCTTCTAGGCCAAGAATGGTCTTAAAGAGCGTTGTCTTTCCAGCACCGTTAGGTCCAATGACTCCGACGATTCCGTTGCGAGGCAATGTAAATGAGAGATCATCAATCAGAACTCGATCTCCAAAGCCCTTAACTAGGTTCTGGACTTCTACAACAATATTTCCAAGACGCGGACCAGGTGGAATCTGAATCTCTTCAAAGTCCAACTTACGCATCTTGTCAGCTTCGGCAGCCATCTCTTCATAGCGTGCAAGACGCGCCTTTGACTTAGCTTGGCGACCCTTCGCATTTTGGCGAA
>JBILBB010000029.1:0-9374 GCA_044353955.1 Candidatus Planktophila sp.
GTCTGATCTACTGCAACAACAATCTTTGAGAGAACTCCAGCAACTGGTGATGGAATCTCGGTATCAACTTTATCTGTCGAAACCTCAAGGAGCGGTTCGTCGACAGCGACCATATCGCCCTCGTTCTTAAGCCAACGTGTAACTGTTCCTTCACTGACGCTCTCACCGAGAGCTGGCATTGTGACTGAGAATGTCATTTTAATTTCTCCTCTTACTTAACCGTGTGCGTGAAGTGGCTTGCCTGCTAGAGCCATATGAGCTTCGCCCATTGCCTCTGACAGTGTTGGATGTGCATGAACAAGTGGAGCAACATCATCTGCTGATGCTTCCCAGTTAAAGATTAATTGCGCTTCGGCCAATAGCTCGCCAACTCGCGCACCAACCATATGGATTCCAAGAACAGGGCCATTCTTTTCTGCCACGAGCTTGATAGAACCTGCAGTTTTAAGAATCTGTGCTTTTCCATTGCCAGCTAAGTTGTAATCGAGTTCCACAACGTCATATCCACGTTCCTTGGCAATCTTTGTAGATAGCCCAACTGATGCAACCTCAGGCTCTGAATATGTAACGCGTGGAACGCCGTCGTAATTGATTGGACGTGGGTTGAGGCCCGCAATAGTTTCTGCAACGAGAATTCCCTCTTGGAAGCCGACGTGTGCAAGTTGAAGAGTTGGGATGATGTCTCCAACTGCGAAGATTCCCGGAATATTTGTGCGGCAATGATCATCGACTGTGATGTACCCACGGTCCATAGCAATGCCAACTTCTTGATATCCCACGCCATCTGTCACAGGTCCGCGACCAACAGAGACGAGCAAGATTTCTGCAGTGAATTCGCGGCCATCTTCGAGGGTAACTGTGACGCCATTTCCATCAACTTTATGAGATTTAAAGCGGACGCCGAGTTCAAATTTGATTCCACGCTTACGGTATGCGCGCTCGAGAAGCTTGCTCGATGATTCATCTTCGAGGGCAACGAGATGTGGCAGACCTTCAATGATGGTGACATCTGCACCAAATGATTTCCATACAGAGGCAAATTCGCAACCAATAACGCCGCCACCTAAAACAATCACACTCTTTGGAACATAATCCATCTTGGTTCCGTGATCTGACGTGATCACCTTCGTGCCATCAATATCTAAACCTGGAAGTGTGCGGGCATATGAACCTGTCGCAAGAACAATGTTCTTACCGGTGTACTGGGTTCCATTTACTTCAACTGTGTTATTTGATACCAAGCGACCTTCACCTTCGACGAAGGTTATGTTTCTAGATTTAACGAGTCCTTGGAGCCCCTTGTATAGACCGGCGATAACGCCATCTTTATAACTATTTACTCCAGCCATATCAATCGAATTAAAAGTTGCGTTGACTCCGAATTGAGCAGATTCGCGAGCGCTATCTGCAATCTCGCCCGAATGCAGGAGCGCCTTTGTAGGAATACATCCTCGGTGCAAGCAGGTGCCGCCAACCTTGTCCTTCTCGATGAGCGCTACAGTCAGACCTAACTGAGCTCCACGAAGAGCTGCCGCGTATCCGCCGCTGCCACCGCCAAGAACTACAAGATCAAAATTCGACACCGAGTGACTCCTTTAAGCCTGGTCAAGATGATTCATCAACGGGGTTATCTTGCCAGCCTTCGCGCCTCATTACTAACGCGCAGGATGTGCGCTGGCAGAGATATGGAATTTACCCCTGGAAGGCAGCTATCTCAACTAGTGAACGCATTGCGACCCCTGTGCCGCCGACGGGGGTGTAGCCGTGGGCAGCGCCTTCATTGAAGGATGGTCCTGCAATATCTAAATGGAGCCACGGCAAGTCTTCTTCGATGAACTCTTTCAGGAAGAGGCCTGCAACCAACATTCCACCCATGCGTTCTCCAATATTTGCCATATCTGCAATGGGAGAGTCGAGTGATGCGCGAAGTTCCACTGGAAGTGGCATTGGCCAGAAAGATTCTCCTGTTACATGTGTCATCTTTATAAAGTGAGATGAGAACTCATCATTATTTGTCATTACTGCGGAAGTTCGAGTACCGAGAGCAACTACCTGTGCACCGGTCAGAGTTGCCACATCGATAATTCCATCGAGATCTTTACTCTCTTGGGCTTTCACAAGAGCATCTCCCAAAACTAATCGACCTTCAGCATCTGGATTGAGAACTTCAACAGTCTTTCCACCATACATAGTGATGACATCACTTGGACGTGTTGCAGTATCGCTCACCATATTTTCTGCAAGCGGTGCCCATGCCTCGATTGCAACCGGCAACTCTAAGAGCGCGATGGCAATCGTTGCAGCACAGACTGCAGCTGCACCGCTCATATCTGACTTCATCGCCTCCATGCCAAGGGCAGGCTTTAGCGCAAGTCCACCAGTATCAAAGGTGATTCCTTTGCCAACAAATGCATACTTCTTTTTGGAATTCCCTCCCTTAGGTGTGTAGGTAATGCTCAATAAACGTGGGGGATTAACTGAACCTTGACCTACAGCGGTAATTCCACCGTACCCCTTAGATTTCAATTGACTCTCATTCATCACATTTACTTTGAGACCTATCGATGCACCGCCAGCCTCTTTCACGGCATCAGAGATTGCTTTACAGAAAGTCTCAGGGGTCAAGTGGCTTGGGGGAGTATTGATTAAATCGCGAACCAAGTTTGTGTAGCGCGCCAAAATCTCTGCGCTCTTAACAGCGCTCTTCGCCTCAGCAGATGCAGCAAGCTCAGCGTGAACTGTGATTGTCTTTAATGGAGCCTTCTGTGCCGATTTAGTTGATCCACGAAATGATGTAAATGAGTAGTTCCCAAGGGCTGCGCCTTCGGCAATCGCTCTAACTGCCGCTGCGCTCTTAGCTGGCAGTGAGATCGTTGCTGATGAATTTCCAGCAAGGGCGCGAGTGGCAGCACCGGCTGCGCGCCGTAACACTTCATTGTTATAGGTGGTTGCGCTCTTACCCAACCCAGTAAAGATAATCAGGCGCGTTGTTGTGCCAGGAATCTTGATGACCTCATCAGCTTTTCCAGTTGCCCCTACATCATTGAGTAGTGGGAGCAGCGCCTTCGTATCGAGGGCTAAATCACCGGCTTCAATCTGTAGCGCACCTTTAGCGCTCTTTGCAGATAAGCCCACGACAAGTACATCGTCTTTCACAATTCCATTAGAAAGGCGAATGGCTGTCATGTTTGGACTCCCTTGTGAGGCTTGCTAGCTATGGCGATACCGCGTTACGGTCGTGCGCAAGTGTAAGTTGTTGCTGTGAAAAACTCACCTTTGCATCAGAAGCACCTAGATCTGCAGGCGAAGATGGCCGATTTCGGTGGCTGGCTGATGCCGATTGAGTATCCCGGAGCTGGAGTTCTTGCAGAACATACCGCTGTGCGTGAACGAGTGGGCCTCTTCGATGTTTCTCACCTTGGCAAAGCAAGCGTTAAAGGTGCTGGCGCTCTCGATTTCTTAAATCAAACCTTTACCAATGATCTCAATCGCATTACTGATGGCAAGGCCCAATACACGCTCTTATGTAATGAAGATGGTGGGGTTGTTGATGACCTCATTGCCTATAGAAATTCAGAGCAAGATTTCTTTCTCATTCCTAATGCATCAAATACGACTGCAGTCGTCGAAGTCTTAAAGGCAGAGGCTCCAGAGGGCGTAGAAGTTCTCAATCTTCATAATTCATTTGCGGTATTGGCGCTACAAGGACCAAAGGCGGTCGATGTCATTCGTAGCTTTGAGATTAATCCAACTATGGATTACATGGCCTTTGCTCATGTGGAAATTGCAGGAGTGCAAGTAATTCTCTGTCGTACTGGGTATACCGGGGAGCACGGCTACGAGATTGTTCCATCGTGGGACGAGGCATCACGTGTATGGGATGCGCTAGTTTCAGCGATGGAACCTTTTGATGGAGTGGTTTGTGGGTTGGGTGCACGTGACACTTTGCGAACTGAGATGGGTTATCCGCTTCATGGTCATGAGCTCACTCTTGAGATAACTCCAGTACAGGCCAGTGCTGGGTGGGCAATTGGATGGAAGAAAGATGATTTCAGAGGCAGCCAAGTACTTCGTAAGCAGAAGGAAGAGAAGGTGCTACCGACCCTCCATGCGCTCAAGGCTAGCGATCGCGGAATTCCACGAGCTGGAATGTTGATCCGCAGTAGCGATGGCGCCGAGATTGGGGTTGTAACAAGCGGAACTTTCTCACCAACTTTAAAGACAGGTATTGCACTCGCGCTGATAAACCCTGGAATTGAGATTGGTCAATCAGTAATTGTCGATGTGCGAGGCAGAGATTCAGTTGCAACTATCGTTGAATTGCCGATGGTCGAATCTCACGTTCGCTAATTGTTTGAGCATCTTTAAATTCGATCGGGGTCATAAATCTGGCTCGCGTTTGGGCTCTCCTCAAAGCGCCCAATACTGGCTTACCAGCAATAGCGAGTAGGACTGAAGTAAAGATTGCCCGAGGGATATCCCACGCAAGTGCTGAAAGAAAATGATATGTAATGAACCTATCGAAATTTTCTGCGAGCGCACCGCCAGGAATATATGAAAGTTGTGAATCAACGCCGAGGTACCAAGGCCAGAACTGTAGATCCATCGCGATTCCAAAGAATTGCGCGGCAAAAATTCCATAAATGATGAGCGCTACAAGTTCTCGTCGCCCACGCAATCTGCCAGGAATGAGTGCAACACCAAGTCCAATCCATGCAGCAGCAAATGATTGATAGGCAAGCCATGGGCCAATGCCACCAGTGATAAATGCAGAAAGAACCATAGAAAGTGCGCCCAGTAAAAATCCAAAAGCGGGGCCAAATACTCGAGCGCTGAGAATTAAGATAAACCACATAGGTTCAATACCAACTGCGCCGGTACCTAGTGGGCGAAGAGCTGCGATGAGTGCAGATAACAGCGCAAGGAGCGCTACTGATTTGGCATCTAGATCACCATTGCTGACCTTTGTAAAGAAGAGAAGTAGTGCAATAGGTGCGCAGGCGAGGAAAATCCATTGTGGCGATGAAGAATCTGATGTTACGAAGAATGGCCATAGAAAACCGAGAAGACTGATGGTGCTAACTATAAGAAGTGTGACTGCACTTGCTGCGGTGAAGGAGACTATGTTGCTAGTCCTTAATTGGGTCTTCATTTCTTCACATCCAGCGCTGCAACAACATCGTCGACAGTGAGCCATGGCTGTGGGGCCATCACCTTTGCGACTTGTGGTGCAAATGCAGGTGAACTTAAGAGAACATCTAGCGTTGTTCCATCAGCTACGATTTCACCTTCTGCAAGAAAGATCACTCGGTCTGCAAGCTCTGCAACTAACTCCACATCATGTGTTGCAAGCAGAACGGGGGAGTCAAACTTTCTCGCAAATTCTTGAAGCGCTAGAGAGAAGAGTCGCTTTGCTTGGTAATCAAGTCCACGAGTTGGTTCATCCAGGATAAGAACTTTTGGATTGCTGGAGAGAACGATACTCAAGACAAGTGCCAGCCGTTGTCCTTCCGAGAGATCATGCGGATGTGTATCTCCAGAAATATTTGGCACCAACCGATTGAGAAATTGGAATGTTGATCCCGGTGGAATCTCATTTTCACGATCTGCGCTCTCACACTCCTGTGAAACGCTCTGCAGATAGAGAAGGTCGGCCGGCTCTTGGGGAACATAGCCAATCGCAATACGACGCTCGCGACCTTGCAGCGTAATGGGTTTAACTCCATTGACTGATACCGAGCCTGCTTGCGGAGATGCAACTCCGACAATCGTCTCGAGTAAGGAGCTCTTTCCGGCGCCATTACGCCCCATAAGCGCAACTATCTCTCCAGCTTTGATGGTAGTTGAAACTTTCTTCAGCGCATCTTTTTGATCATAGGTAACAACTACAGAATCGGCTTCAATGACAGTGGGTTTTGTATTTGGCACACTCGCAGGTGCGATAACAATCTTTTCTCGCACATTATTGGTTAATCGACGAACTTCACGAACGCTTCTGCCTATTTCGCTCAAGTTTAAGGCACGTGCCAGCCGAATAATTGGTGGAACTAAATCCGCTTTCTGAAGGATTTCATCAGCGTTACCTATGGATGTCTCACCGTCGCCTTCAATCAAAATGATGCGATCAACAAATTGAATAACTCGCTCTAGGCGATGTTCGGCGATGATTACGGTAACGCTTAGATCATGGACGAGGCGGTGAAGTACCGATAAAACCTCTTCTGCTGCAATCGGATCGAGAGCACTGGTGGGTTCATCCAGGACTAAAACTTTGGGATGCATCACAAGGGCTGCCGCGATTGCTACACGTTGTTGTTCGCCACCACTTAAAGTTCGAATTGAGCGGTCGCGTACTGCATTGAGTGAGAGTAAGTCCAAGACTTCTTCGATTCGCTTACGCATGACATCGGTGGGGAAGTTGAGAGCCTCCATACCAAATGCCAGCTCTTCCTCAACGATATCGGTGACGAAGCCATTGATTGGATTCTGACCGACGATGCCAACAAGGTGAGCGAGCAATCCTGGCTTTACCTCACGAGTAGAAATTCCATCGACAGTGATACTGCCTGCCAATATTCCACCGGTGTGATGGGGAACAAGGCCATTAATTAGACGCAGTAGTGAAGATTTACCGGATCCGGTATGGCCCATCACGAGGACCATTTCTCCTTCTTCAATCTCGCAGGTGAGATCTTCTAGAATTGTCTTCGTTGATTGCGGGTAAATCAGAGAGACATTTGAGAATTTAATCATTGCGCCACCATCACACCAGCGGTTAACAAGGCAAAAACCAGGATGCCAGAATCCCGGAGATTCCATGGAGATGGTCGGTAGCGTGAACGCCTTCGTGAAACTCCATACCCACGTGAATCCATAGATTCAGCTAATTGCAGTGATCGAGTTAGAGCTTCTTCCAGCAATGGAAGCGCAAGACTTCTAATGCCAATTTTCTCAATCCCTCGAAGTCGCTGGGCTTTTCTAATTCTCTGCAGACTCTGCACCAATTGCGGAAAGACTGAGGCAGCGATCACCAAGGTAATTCCAATTTCATAGATGAAGAAGGGCAGAACTCGTAAAAGTTTATGTGGGCTCGTTAGAGCAGAAGCAGCGCCAAAGAGAAGAATCATCGTTGCGATGATGATTCCCTCGTGAAGTGATGAGGAGAGTCTTTCCGCAGTGACAGCGCCACCAATTCGAATACCAGGCATCCACGAAGGCAGTTGCAATATCGGCAGGCGGAAGAGTTCTGTTCCTGGAATAGGAACACCTATAAGTACTCCGACGATGGCGCGGATGGCAATAATGAAGGCAGCTATACGAAGTGACCAGGAGAAAGTCGCATTCCACGGCGATCCATCAGCTCGCACCTTCACGATAAGAACCGCTACACCCATCGCAGCAAGTGCCACCCATGTCGAATCAAGGGTCACAACACCGATTGCGGTGAGAAGTGCCCAAATCCAGAGAGTTAATGGGTGTAGCGGTTTCTTCATTATCTAACTCAGAATTCTCTTAATTACTTCTTGAGTAGAGCTGCAGGAGTTTCAATTTCTACACCACACTCTTGGCGAGGGTATCCATTAAATCCACAGATGAGACCTGATGCTTCTGCGCGGACTTTGACTACTTGGCCCAACACATCGATTCCTTGAGATTTCTTATCAGTTCGAACACAGCGAACCATTGTGCGCTTCACCTTTTCGCCAGCAGGTGCATATGCCTTTTTACCAAAGTCGATCACAAGTGCAATTCGTTTCTTTCCAGGAACTGCCTTGATATGTGCACAGATAGTGGCGAAATCAGGCTTCACAGAAGGTGCTTCGGAAGGAATGTCATCGCTACTGAAAACAAATGACCAACCTTCGACTGCGCCATCTTTAATGTCGACGGTGGGCCCTGTCATGGCTGCAGTCCAGGTGGTTGCACCAGGTGCTGCCTGGAAGTAGCCCCAATAACGATAGCCCTTTGAAGCGGCCTCGGATGAGACGATAGAAGTTGTCGTTGAGATGAGCAGAATTAAAACTGCCATTGTGCTTTTTATTCTTGTATTCATGTACTGGAGTCTCCAATTAGAAGAGTCTCACAGGGGTAGCTCGCAAGCGCTCGGTGCGTAAGGTGCACCAAAGACCTTTGGACTACACCCCGCAAACCTCGGCGGGTGATGGTCAATTGCAAATAACTCAGTAGGTAATCCGACTTGAACAGTTAAATGAATAACCGCCTTACGGTTGCGGGTCAGCGTCGGATTTGCACCGAACTTCCCCTAAAGAGCTATCTATTAAGTTTTTGTACTGCGTTGTAGTTCTGTACTGACTTGTGGCGTAAGCAAACCATAGGCAAGCTCTCTTGGCAACAAGCCACGCTAGGAGTTAAGGTGCCAGCATGGAATATCGCCGCCTTGGAAATTCAGGAATGTACATTTCAGAGATTGCTTACGGAAACTGGATTACCCACGGCTCGCAGGTTGAGTCTGAAGCTGCGATTAAGTGTGTTCGTACCGCGCTCGATGTAGGGATCACTACATTTGATACTGCAGATGTATATGCAGGAACGAAAGCGGAGAGCGTTTTAGGTAAAGCGCTCAAGGGCGTGCGACGTGAATCTTATGAGCTCCTTACCAAGGTGTATTTTCCTACAGGCCCTGGGAAGAATGATCGCGGCCTTTCGCGAAAGCACATCATGGAGTCGGCCCACGCATCTTTGAAGCGACTCAATACGGATCATATTGATCTCTATCAGGCCCATCGATTCGATGTTGAGACTCCACTTGAAGAGACCTTACGAGCATTCGATGATCTGATTCGACAAGGCAAAGTTAGCTACATTGGTTTCTCTGAATGGACTGCCCCTCAAATTTCAGATGCACTCAAGATTCAAGATTCTCGCGGCTTTGATCGATTTATTTCAAGCCAACCTCAATATTCCGCTCTCTCTCGAGCGATTGAAGGAAAGGTGATTCCACTATCCAAGCGAGAGGGAATCAGTCAGATTGTCTGGTCTCCAATGGCGCAAGGTGTTTTAACGGGCAAGTACCTACCTGGAAAGAAGCCACCAGCAGGTTCGAGAGCTACCGATAAGAAGAGTGGTGCTAACTTCATCTCAACATTTATGAAGGATGAAGTCCTGCAAGCGGTACAGAATTTACGTCCGATAGCTGATGCTCATGGCTTAACGCTTTCGCAATTAGCAATCGCTTGGGTGCTGCACAATGAGAATGTTGCAGCGGCAATTATGGGGGCAACTAAGCCGTCGCAAGTGAAGGAGAATTCAAAGGCATCAGGGGTAAAGCTCTCCGCAGATGCCATCTCAGCAATCGATAAGGTGCTGGGAGATCTTCCTGAGCGGGATGACACTCTCGATAGAACTCCTCGCCC
>JBILBB010000164.1:0-2506 GCA_044353955.1 Candidatus Planktophila sp.
ATACGATCGCCACGTCGATCTTGCTCTTAAGACAACGCTAGATGAGAACCTTGAAATGATTCGAGATTCAGTCACGCACCTTCGTCAAGAAGGTCAACGCGTATTTCTCGATGCAGAACACTTCTTTGATGGCTACCGCGCTAACCGCGCATACGCCCTTGAAGTTATCCGTGTAGCAATGGAGGCGGGCGCTGATGTGGCTGCGCTCTGCGATACAAATGGTGGAATGTTGCCTGATGAAATCGCAGATGTAGTTCATGATGTGTTGGGTGCAACATCTGCTCGCCTTGGAATTCACTGCCACAACGACACAGGTTGCGCAGTAGCAAACTCAATGGCGGCGCATGCTGCAGGTGCCACACATATCCAAGGAACTCTCAATGGATACGGTGAGCGCACAGGTAACGCCGATCTCGTAACAATTATCGCCAACCTAGAGCTGAAGAAGAAGAAGGAAGTTCTACCTCAGAACGCACTCCGCGAATCTTTCAGAATTTCACATGCGGTTGCAGAGGTTACAAATATTTCACCATCACCACGTCAGCCATATACAGGTGTATCTGCATTCGCACATAAGGCTGGCCTTCACGCATCTGCAATCAAAGTTGATCCATCTCTCTATCAACATGAAGATCCAGAATCTGTTGGAAACGATATGCGCATGCTTGTCTCAGATATGGCAGGGCGTGCATCTATCGAACTTAAATCAATGGAGCTCGGCGTTGACCTCAAGGGCGATCGCGAACTCATTGGTCGTGTTGTCGAGCGAGTCAAGGAAATGGAATCACGCGGATTTACCTTTGAAGCAGCTGATGCATCATTTGAACTTTTACTTCGCGAAGAAGCAACCGGCAAGCGCCCATCATTCTTCACAATTGATCACTGGCTTACCACAACGGAGCGCGATACAGATAATTCCATTGTTACAAAGGCTGAAGTTACTGTTACCGCTCAAGGTAAAGAGATCACATGCAGTGGTTCAGGTAATGGTCCAGTTAATGCATTCGATAATGCTCTGCGTCAGGGGCTCAACCAGTTGTATCCAGAGCTGGCAGTTCTTGAACTCACCGACTACAAAGTTCGTATCCTTGAAGGACGCCTTGGTACTGGCGCAGTTACTCGCGTATTGGTTGAAACATCAGATGGCAAGGGCGAGTGGAACACAGTTGGCGTTCACGAGAATGTGATTGCCGCATCTGCGATGGCACTTGAGGATGCACTCACCTTCGGACTTCTGCGCCAAGGTCGCAAACCCGAGTAATGACAGACTCGGCATATATTCTTTGACCTATGCCGAACTTTGAGAAAGTGCTGGGGGAGTACACCCACCATCTGACCAAAGAGCGCTCACTCTCTGAACATACAACTCGTGCATATCTCGGTGATCTCACCAGCTTCTTCGACAACCTTGAAATTCAAAAGATTGATGATGTCTCTGCAATCACCATCGCCCATATTCGCTCTTGGCTTGCAACGCAGCAGGTAAAAGGTGGTGCCAGAACAACGTTATCTCGCAGAGCAGTTTCAATCAGATTGTTTACCAAGTGGGCAACGAAGAAGGGCTTTCTGGCAAAGGATGTTGGACTTACCTTGGCAACTCCTAAGGGTCACCGAACACTTCCCGAAGTTTTATCAATCGCAGATGCCACAGTTGCAATGGATTCACTTGCAACTCGCGTTGCTGAGGAAGAGAGTGCAACATCGATTCGTGACTGTGCAATCCTCGAAGTTCTCTATGCATCAGGTGCACGTGTCTCTGAACTCTGCGGTCTTGATCTAGATGATATTGATTATCAGCGAAATACGATTCTTGTTCTCGGTAAAGGAAATAAAGAGCGCACAATTCCGCTGGGAAATCCTGCGATGAAGGCGCTGAACAATTGGATTAAAAACGCTCGCCCAGAAATAGTTACCGGCACATCGGGTGAAGCTGTATTTCTTGGTATCCGCGGAAAAAGAATTGATCAGCGCACAGTGCGAACAGTTGTTTATGAAGCGCTACAAGCTCTAGAAGGGGCTCATCGTTTAGGACCGCACGCCCTTCGCCATTCGGCGGCTACTCATTTACTTGAGGGTGGGGCCGATCTACGTACCGTTCAAGAAATTCTGGGCCATGCATCCTTGGCTACCACCCAGATCTACACCCACGTATCAACGGAAAGATTGCAGAAAGCCTTTAAACAGGCACATCCTCGCGCCTAAAGGAGTGGATTTTGCACCCCTGGCTGGCAGGTAAGATTTCCCCTGCACCAGAGAAATCTGGTGACATCTCAGCACTTATGTATGAACTGCGCATTTCCTTCGGTTGCAATACCAAGGATTTGCAACAGGGAATACAAGCCACTTCGGTCCAACTGTTCGCAGCTGGTCGGCGTTGTAGGTGCGACGGTCTTAGCAAATTGTTAAGACATTAACCGAGCAGGTTCTTTGTGCTGTGCACAAAAACCTAAGAAGGAGCGTGCCGTCATGGCAGTTGTAACAATGCGCGAACTCCTCGACAGCGGAG
>JBILBB010000030.1:0-9323 GCA_044353955.1 Candidatus Planktophila sp.
CGGTCGGTAGGAATACGGCCAGCACTTGTGTGAGGCTGGGTAATGAGGCCTTCCTCCTCGAGAATTGCCATCTCGTTGCGGATAGTTGCAGGGCTAATTCCCAGTGCACGCTTATCAGCAATCGCCTTCGAACCTACGGGCTCTTGCGTTTCGACGTATTCGTCAACGATTGCTCGAAGAATCTCGAGGCGGCGATCAGTTGTCATAGTTTGCCAATCTTAGCGCGCACCGGTTAGCGGAGCATTTCGTGAGTGATGCGGTCTGCAATGAGGCGACCCTTCGGGGTCAAGGCGAGCGAGCTATCGCGTTCGATAACATGACCACTCTTGATGTACTCCATGGAGCGCTCATATTGCGCAACGGTAAGAGCTGCCTTACGAACACCTTCTGGCATACGAATTGCAAGCATGATGTATTCAGATTTCTTCTCATCATCGCCCAAAACTTCAGAGTCTTTAATCGGCGAGAGACCAGCAAAGACTTTCTCCTTGTATGCGTTGGGATGCTTTACATTCCAGAAACGCTTCTGATCAATGTGTGAATGCGCACCAGGACCGAGTCCCCACCAATTATTTGATTTCCAGTAAGCAATATTGTGGCGACATTGATGTCCTGGCTTCGACCAATTTGAGAGTTCGTACCACTTCAAACCTTTTTGCAGCGCTTGCTGATCAATGAGCAAGTACATATCTGCCATCAAATCATCATCTGGCATTGTGTATTCACCACGCTTTATCTGCGCAGCTAACTTCGTTCCTTCTTCAACAATGAGCGCATACGCACTGATGTGATCGGTATCCAGTGATAGCGCCTCCTTAACTGTGCTCGCCCAATCCCCCAGCGATTCACCAGGAGCACCATAAATAAGATCAACGGAGATAGATGAGAATCCTGCTGCGCGGGCCATCTCTACGGCTTTGCGAACATTCTCGGGGTTATGCGTGCGATCTAGAACTTTTAGAACTTCAGGGTTAGAAGATTGCATTCCAAATGAAATCCGATTAAAACCAGCAGCAATCAGTTGCTCAAGCTTCTCTTTAGTTACAGAGTCAGGATTTGCCTCAAGGGTAATCTCGCAATCTTCAGTCAGGCCATTACGGGCCCTGATTGCTGCGATGACTCGACCTAGATCTTTAGGTGGCAGTAGCGATGGAGTTCCGCCTCCGAAAAATATAGTGGGAACTACTTCATCTTTCGGTGCGAATTCAAGTTCTTTCAGAACGGCATCGATGTAATCACCTGAGACGATTTCAAGAGTCGCACCATCTTGTAACTCTGAAGGTGTATAGGTATTGAAGTCGCAGTAACCGCATCGTCTAACGCAGTAAGGAATATGAACGTAGAACGAGAGCATCGCTTTAGCCTTCGAGTTTGCGAGCTGCTTTAATCTTCTCGATATCAGCATCTGTGGCTAAGGCTGCAACGAATGCTTCTTGTGGAACCTCAACGCGTCCCACCATCTTCATTCGCTTCTTACCTTCCTTCTGCTTCTCCAGAAGTTTGCGCTTACGTGAGATATCTCCACCGTAACACTTTGCAAGAACATCTTTACGAATCGCACGAATAGATTCGCGGGCAATGATTCGAGAGCCGATAGCGGCTTGGATAGGAACTTCGAATTGCTGGCGCGGAATAAGTTCGCGGAGCTTGCCGGTCATCATTACGCCGTAGGAATATGCCTTATCGCGGTGAACAATTGCACTAAATGCATCTACTGCCTCGCCCTGCAAGAGAATATCGACCTTAACGAGATTACCTTCTTCATCGCCGAGCTCTTCATAATCAAGGGATGCATATCCACGAGTACGGCTCTTGAGTTGATCAAAGAAGTCGAAGACGATCTCAGCAAGTGGCAAGGTGTAGCGAATTTCTACACGATCTTCAGAGATGTAATCCATGCCAAGCATCACACCGCGGCGCTCTTGGCAGAGCTCCATGATGGTTCCGATAAATTCAGATGGCGCCAGAATCGTGGACTTTACGATCGGCTCTGTAACGTTATTAATCTTTCCATCGGGGAACTCTGATGGATTTGTTACAACAAACTCTTTGCCATCTTCCATCGTTACGCGATAGACCACGTTTGGCGCAGTAGAAATCAGATTGAGTTTCGCTTCGCGCTCTAGACGCTCGCGGACAATCTCCATATGTAGAAGACCAAGGAATCCACAGCGGAAGCCGAAGCCAAGGGCCGCAGAGCTTTCAGGTTCGTAGACAAGGGCTGCATCGTTGAGTTGAAGCTTTTCAAGTGCATCGCGAAGCACAGGAAAATCTGCACCATCGAGTGGGAATAGCCCCGAGAAGACCATTGGCTTTGGATCTTTATATCCGCCAAGTGCTTCCTTTGTTGGTCGTGCAAAGTTTGTAATCGTGTCACCTACACGAGATTGGCGCACATCTTTCACGCCGGTAATTAAGTAACCTACCTCGCCAACGCCAAGTCCCTTTGAAGGAAGTGGTTCTGGAGAGATAACACCAACTTCAAGAGCCTCATGCTTTACACCGGTTGAGAACATTTGAATTTGCTCGCGTGGATTAATGTGCCCATCGACTACACGAACATAGGTAACAACACCGCGATATGAATCGTAGACAGAGTCGAAGATCAAGGCACGTGCCGGTGCATCAGGATCGCCGACAGGAGCTGGAATCTGAGCAATGATTTGATCAAGAAGATCTGCAACGCCATCACCAGTCTTACCCGAAACCCTTAATACATCCTCAACTTTGCAACCGATAAGACCTGCAAGTTCTGCAGCGAACTTCTCTGGTTGTGCATTAGGAAGGTCAATCTTGTTCAGCACAGGAATAATGGTGAGGTTGTTCTCCATCGCAAGATAGAGATTTGCAAGAGTCTGAGCTTCAATACCTTGCGCACAGTCCACGAGTAGAACAGCGCCTTCACATGCAGCAAGCGAGCGCGAAACCTCATAGGTGAAGTCGACGTGGCCAGGTGTATCGATCATATTGAGGACATATTCCTGTCCATCGAGACCGCTGCGCCATGGCAAGCGAACTGCCTGAGATTTAATGGTGATTCCGCGTTCGCGTTCGATATCCATACGATCGAGATATTGAGCGCGCATATTGCGTGCCTCTACAACTTCAGTAATCTGCAACATGCGATCGGCCAACGTTGATTTACCGTGATCGATATGAGCGATGATGCAGAAATTACGAATCTGCGCTGGATTTGTTGATGCTGGCTGAGGGGCCTTCGCAATGGATATCGCAGGCACTTAAGTGACCTCTACCCTCGGATAATCTTTAGAAGCTGGAGTTGAATTAACGAACGCCGGCTTTAGCTGCAGCCTTAGCCATTGAAGACTTCTTATTGGCAGCAGCGTTCTTATGAAGAACACCCTTTGCTACAGCAACATCGAGAGCCTTTGAAGCTGCACGAAGCTCGGCAGTTGTTGCAGCAGCGTCACCCTTTGCAACTGCATCGCGGAACTTGCGAACTGCAGTCTTGATAGATGATGAGACAGACTTGTTGCGAAGGTATGCCTTCTCGTTTGTCTTAATACGCTTGATCTGCGACTTGATATTTGCCACGTGTATAGCTCCGTTTATGTGTATTTAGCCAAACCTTCTGATTTGAGCAGGCGCTTAGGTTATCAGCGCAGGGGTATCAGCCCAAAATCGAGATTTAGCGGCCTCTACCGCTGGGCGCGAGCGGTGGCGATGGTCTGTAGCGCCTTTTCAAGGGCGAAGATGGGGTCAGATGAGGCCCCCTTCACATCTGCATCGGCCTTTGCGATCGCCTCGACAGCTGTGGCAATTCCACGTGGAGTCCAGCTCTGTAATTGGCGACGAGCTTTATCAATCTGCCATGGAGCCATTCCAAGTTGTCCTGCAAGTTCAAATGATTTCGTTCCCTTATTTGTTCCAGAAACTTTTGCAAGTGAACGCAGCGATGAAGCAATTGCAGAGGTAACCATGACTGGATCTGTTCCAGTTTCAAGTGCGCTGCGAAGAGTAATAAGTGCAACTGGAAGATTGCCATCGATAGTTGCATCTGCAACATCGAAGCCAGTAGTTTCAATTCGACCTTGGTGAAACTTATCGACAATTGCTTCATCGATTGCACCAGCTGGTGCATCGAGTGAGATCTGTGAGACAGCTGATTGCAGCTCGCGGAGTTCATTACCGAGAGCACCAACTAAAGCTTTAATTGCACCTGGTGTTGCTTTGCGACCTGCATCGAGAAATAAATCACGAACAAATGATTCTTTATCAGCTTCTTTCTTGATTGCATCGCAAGAGACAATCTCAGGCTTTACCTTCTTGATTGCATCTAGAAGCGCCTTGCCTTTGACGCCACCTTTATGGATAAAAACTACCGTCATCGTTGGGTCAGGTTGATCTAGGTATCGAGTGATTTCATCTTTGGAATCTTCAGGTAAGTCCTGCAAATCTTTAACAACTAGAGCGCGACGTTCAGAAAATAGTGAGGGCGCAAGGCCATCGGCGATATCGCCAATAATTACATCTGCAGCCGATAGAGATGTGATCTCGGCCTTCTCTTCCTTTAACTCGGCAAGGAGTTTATTCAGTGCACGATCTGCAAGTGCGCCTTCAGAGCCCAGAAGGAGATAGAAGGCGTTCATCTCACACTCCTAACTCCAGTAAAAGAACCTGTACCACTTCTTACTTCGCTGAATTGAGATCTGGTGGTCACGTGTCGATATTGCAACGGCGCCATCTCTATCAGTACGCAATACCTTAGCGCCTAAATCTGTCAGAGCCGAGATTGTGCTCGGCGCCGGATGGCCATATGTGTTCTTCGCGCCCACGCTGATGATGGCAAGACTTGGTGATAGCTCTTGCATAAGTTCTGGGTCTTGGAACTTAGAGCCATGGTGAGAGACCTTGTAGATATCGACAGCGCCTACTTGCTGGCGCAACTGAACTTGTGCAAGGGGTTCGAGATCACCACCTGCAAAGAGCCTGTAATCAGGTGAAGTAAATGTGGCAGAGATACTCGAATTATTGGGAGTGTTCTCACTTCCTTCCATCGGCCACTTCACGTCGATATCAATATCTCCAACGCGTGCACGAGTTCCTGCAAAGACATTGCCAAACCAGATCTGACCTATCTTCCTATTCTTCTTTGCACCAGCTAGTCCACCAATATGATCGGCATGTCCATGGGTAAGAACAATCAACGGAATCTCTTTGATACCTAGTTGGCGCAGACATCTATCAATCAATTGAGGTTCAGGACCAACATCGATAAGTATCGCCCTGTCGTTCTTTAGATTCAGAACCAGCGCATCGCCTTGTCCAATATCGCAATTGGCGATCTGCCAATCCCCTGCCGGAAAACGTTGCACCCATGAGAATCCAATGACAATTACAAGTAGTGCAATAAGGGCTTTTACTCTGCCGATATAAATAGTAAGCGCAAGTAATAAGGCGGCGATAAATCCGTAAAGCCCCGTCTTTAAGGTGAAGACCGGAAAGGTAGAACTCCACTGCGCAGTCCATGTAATCCACTGCGCAAGTGGCTTCACGAGCCAGATGAGTAACTCTGAAATGGGTGCAGATATCGGTGAAATCAGCGCAGCTACAAAGCCCACAATCGTTATCGGTGCAACGACAGGGGCTGCAAGAATATTTGCGATGATGCTCATGGGGCTGATGTATCCAGAGAGTGCAACGATCACAGGCGAACAGAGCGCCATCGCAGCAATAGGTGGCGCCAAAATCTTCGGGCGAATCTTTGGTGCAATAAGTAGTAAGCCAGCAGTTGCCAGAACAGAGAGTGCAAAACCTGGATCACGCGCCTGAAATGGATCTGCAATCACCACTGCAGCGATTGCAAAACCGAGCGCAGGCAGCGGATCTTTTCCCTGTCTGCTGCCATAAGCAAAGAGAAGAACTGCTGCCATTGCAGCTGCTCGCAGAACCGATGGCGAAGGACGAACAAGTGCGATAAATGATGCGAGTGCAATCGCAGTAGCAATAAGGCGATAATTAACTTTCCGGAAGATAAATTGCATTCCCCATAAGACAAATGCAGAGACAATCGCGAAGTTTGCACCGCTGACCGCAACTAAGTGCGTAAGCCCAGAACGCCTCATCTCATTCTTGAAATCAACGCTCTGCTTTGAGGTATCTCCAATAACCATTCCCGGAATCAACGCACCCGCATCTCCTGTGCCTGTCGCGCTACGCAGCCCAAGGCGGATCTTTGCAAGGCCTTTAGCCCATCGTGATGGTTGAGTAACTACTTCTACATCGCTTCCGACGATGACAAGAGCTGCTACTCGCCCCTCTTTGCTCTTAAGGACTTTACCCTCAACTCGTATCTTCTGCCCGGGCAGCAAACCCTTAACACTGACTGTCGATGCAATGACTCGAATCGGAATGCGAAGTCTGTAGCGGTTATCGAGCAGAGTTGCTTGCCCCAAAAATGAGTAACTTGTTGCCGCCATAAAGTCGCCGAAGACTCGAGGTGCCATCTTTGCCGGATCAGTTGTTACCTGAAGTTCAATCGCTGTGCTCTGCCCGCGAAACTCGGCAATCGCGCTGGATTCAAGAGCAGCAACTCGTATCGACATGATTGTTGAGCCGACGAGAACAGCAGTTACTAGGACAAGAAATTTCTGACGGTTTCGCAGGATAAGCGCTGCCAGAATTGCAACAAGGCAGATACTCCATGTGCGAGACCAACTCTGCACCAACGCACCTGCCCAGACCGCGCCCCCGAGTGCGAGGGCGCGGCTGTCGATTACACGCGCAGCTTCTCTTTGAACTTTGCGAATGTAATCTCACCTATCCCAGGCACTTTCTTCAAATCTTCAATTGCAGTAAATGCACCATTAGTTTTCCGGTAACTCACAATGCGAGATGCAAGTACTGGTCCGATTCCATCGAGTGATTCAAACTCTTTAGCGGTAGCGCGATTGATAGCAACTGGTCCTGATGCGCGAACAGGTGCTCTCTTTGCTCGACTTGAGCCGCCACTGGAATAGGAAGAAGATGGAGAGTTTGGATAGACA
Source organism: Candidatus Planktophila sp. (assembly GCA_044353955.1). Taxonomy (GTDB): domain Bacteria; phylum Actinomycetota; class Actinomycetes; order Nanopelagicales; family Nanopelagicaceae; genus Planktophila. The sequence goes on from JBILBB010000030.1 coordinate 7,008, forward strand.
TAGATCTGCTCGCCATCTTTCAATAATCGCGCTTGATTGATATCTGATGTATCTGCACTAATTCGCAAGCCCCCGGCCATACGGATTGCATCAACAACTCGGGAATTAGCTGGCAGGCTGTAAACACCCGGCTTCTTTACCGCCCCAGCAACATCGATAATCAACGATTGCGATATAGCTGGAGTTTCAAATTCGACGGGGGCTGCAATCACTTCTTGTGATGAGCCACGTGTAACAAAAAGAGCTGATATTGCAACGACGAGAATTGCAATAATTGCCAAGCCCTTTTTCTGAATTGATGTGTAGTGGAGATTGCCCCACCAAGTACTTACCTTCTCAAAGTATTGATTTTCCATCCGCGGATGGTGGAGTAAGGACTGGGGTATGGAATTTAGATGAGGTGCAGCTGGGGATTACAGGACGATGTTGACAAGCTTTGGAGCGCGAGCAATAACCTTCTTAGGCGTAGCGCCAGCAAGTTCTGCAACAATCGATGGCAAAGCAAGGGCAGCTGCTTCAAAGTCGGCATCAGAGATAGATGGCGAAACAGTCATGCGATCTTTAATCTTTCCATTGATCTGAATAACCGCTTCGACTTCATCTGCAACGAGAAGGGCAGGATCTACAACTGGCCATCCAGCAGTTGCAATTGCAGGCTTGTGGCCAAGGCGCTCCCACATCTCTTCCGAAGTAAATGGAGCAACAAGCGACAGCATGATGGCAATCGCCTCAGTTGCTTCACGCACTGCAGGATCCGCAGCTGCACAACCAGAATCAATCGCCTTACGCGTTGCATTGACAAGCTCCATGACGCGAGCGATAGCAACGTTAAATCTAAATGACTCGACAGCAAAGGATGCGTCGTTGAGCGCCTTATGTGTTGCCTTACGAAGGTCGAGATCACCAGTTGTGAAATCAACGCCAGGTGCGCTTGTGACATCACCTGAAAGTCTCCAGGCGCGGCTTAAGAATTTAACGGAACCTGATGGAGAAACATCAGACCAATCGACATCATCTTCTGGTGGACCAGAGAAGACCATTGAAAGACGAATTGCATCGACGCCATGGTTTTCGAGTTCATCTGAGAGGCGTACAAGGTTTCCGCGAGATTTCGACATCGCGGAGCCATCCATAACAACCATTCCTTGATTGAGCAGACGTGTAAATGGCTCAGTAAATGAGAGCATCTTCATGTCATACAAAACCTTGGTGAAGAAGCGTGAGTAAAGAAGGTGCAAGATTGCGTGAGTTACGCCGCCAACATATTGATCAACCGGAAGCCAGGTATCAATCTCTGCGCGGTTAAATGGTTCTGTTGCATTAGTCGATGATGGATAGCGCAGGTAATACCAAGAAGAATCTACGAAGGTATCCATAGTGTCGGTATCGCGCATTGCAGCGCCGCCACACTTAGGGCACTTTGTATTGACCCATTCAGTTGCTGCAGCAAGTGGCGATTGACCCTTTGGCTTGAGATCGAGTCCCTTTGCATCAGGAAGTAGTAATGGAAGCTCTGAATCTGGAACAGCAACTTCGCCACACTTATCGCAGTGCACGATAGGAATTGGTGTCCCCCAGTAACGCTGACGAGATACAAGCCAATCGCGTAGACGGTAATTACGAGAGCTCTTGCCTAACTTATCTGCTTCAAGTTGCTTTGTAATTGCAGCGATTGCTTCAGCCTTCTTCAGACCATTGAGCGAACCAGAGTTAACAAGTACTCCGTCACCAGTTGTTGCAATACCTGTTTCATTGGGATCTTCTTCGCCAGTTTCTACAACAACCTGTACTGGTAGTCCCATCGCCTTTGCAAAATCTAAATCGCGCTGATCGTGGGCAGGAACAGCCATGATTGCGCCCGTTCCGTAATCAGCTAATACATAATCAGATGCCCAGATTGGAAGCTTTGCACCATTAACTGGGTTGATGGCAAATCGCTTGAGATCCACACCTGACTTTGGGCGATCTGTAGCTAAGCGATCGATATCAGATGCAGCTTTAATCTTTTCGAGGTAGGCCTTGAACTCACCTTCGACAGCAGATCCTGTTGCAAGTTCTGCAGCGAGAGCAGAGTCAGCCGCAACAACCATAAATGTTGCACCGTACAAAGTATCTGGACGAGTTGTGTAAATCGTTACAGGTTCTGTGCGGCCTTCAATATTAAATTGAACATCAGCTCCTTGTGAGCGTCCAATCCAGTTACGCTGCATCATCAAGACTTTATCTGGCCACTTACCTTCAAGTTCAGACATGTCATCGAGCAAACGATCTGCATAATCCGTGATCTTGAAGTACCACTGATTTAACTTCTTCTTT